>JAGVDT010000014.1 GCA_020058565.1 Minisyncoccota bacterium
ATATACTCATTGAAAGGAGGTAGGCCAGCGGCAAAAAAGCGGCCGCATAGAGTAATGCGCTTCGGGGGATGTAGACAACGCCCTCGAGAAGTCGCGCAACCAACCAGGCCACGATCATGAGGATCATCAGCGCAGCAACCAACAGCATCTTGCTTTGTGCAATCGATGCCCATGACACGGGAATGATAAAGAACGGTAAGAGCGCAATGAGCGCAAGGCAGATAAGTCGTGAGATCCCGTCAGCAACGCGGGAACCGACCGAGGAAATTGTAGTATGCATCGAAACATTTTAGCATGCGCGCAATCGCAAAACCCGCTGTTATTCACAGCGGGCTTCACATAGTGTCTGCACGATAGCGAGAAAATTCTCGATATTGTTTGCCTCCTCGGAAGCGAGAATGCACGCATTCTCGCCCCTCTCGGAGCCTGCACAATAAGCCGGATTCTGTCTTCGCTGCATTTCTGCAACGGAGGCAGCCATGTATCTGGGATGAATGTTGCCATTCACCTCAAGCGGCTCAAACTAGTTGCTAGTGACTAGCGACTAGTTGCTAGAAAAATACACGCACCTGCATTTAACTAGAAACTAACAACAAGTACCTAGCAACTAGAGTACGGCCTTGCACGCAGGTAGGATTTTTGCCGTTGCACCCGCTATGTTTCCATAACGGCTCATCCTTGCGGATGTCCTCGCATCTCTGCTTGGACGTCTCTGTTCGCATCCCTAAGATTACCTCGACGGGCGTTACCCGCTACCCATTGAACTAAATCACGCGTGTCCGGACTTTCCTCCCCTTCTTGCGAAAGAGCGGCTGCCTAGTGCAGGCATGTATTATACCATGTTTCCGTCGGTCAACAAAATCACTTTCGCTCCGGTTCTTCGCCTTCCACAATTTTCGCCTGAATCGGCGAGACCATCGGCTCGTTCGGAAGGCGTCCATCTATTACAATGTTGTTCTTCTTCTCGATCTCCGTCACCTGCGCTGCCAGGCCGCGAGAGAGCTTTTTGGTAAGATCCAGGGGTAATACGAAGGAATATTCCTCGTCTGCCGAGGTAAACACAATGTGAAGCAGGCCATTGATGATGCGAGCATGGAACCCGCCCACAAACGTCTTGGCCGGTCCCTCGTTGAAATTAAAGTCTGGTTCCATTTCAAGAGTCTAACACAGTCGCTCTTCAGCCGTACAATTCGGGATGCGTTCCAACACGAAGGAAGAAATATACGCCATTCTGCTCATAATATATCGCACGATAATTACCGGTCACATTGATACTCCGACATCCTTCGTACTCCCCGCCCAATGCGTGATTTTTTAGCGCAGGGTGAAACGGGTCTTGTTCAAATAATTCCAAACGTTCAGACAATTTGTGCTGCACTGCTGCTGGAAGCTTCGCACAATTTTTCCTGAACCGCTTTGAAAAATGGTTCATTTATCTTTTCGCCTCATCCACGCGATAGCGTCCTTCATATTTGTAAAACCCGGAGAGAAGTTTTCCATATTGCCCGCTTTGATCTCCCGCAGCATTCCTCGAATTTCTTTTGCCGTTTTTGCATTAAATTGCTCCTCAGAACCAATGTCTACGTGGAAACGTTCTTGGGCATACGCACGAGCCGCAAATTTCATAACCGAGGCAAATGGAACACCTTCGCGCTTCGCGCGCTTCATCGCTTTGTCTTTTACCTTCTTATCGAGCCTGAACACAACTTGGGTAGTCATATGTGCATATCTTATAGATAGCTTAAAGATATGTCAACAACAACGAAATATGTTACCGTTTTGCGCGAGGGTCTGCGTAACGTGCCGAAACCGACGCCAGAGCAAATGGCCATACGCAAACGAACTATCGGCGCACTCAAAAGCGCATGGAAGGGTGCAAAATTCTGTAAATTACGAAAGTAGCGAGCCGGGGCTTTCGTTGTAAAAACGGGTTTTCCGCTAATGTCGCGCAGCTCTCGTGCGCGGATCGACGGAAAACCCGTTTTTACTTGTGTTTAGAGCCGGAGTCCACCTCGTAACTCGTATTCTGTGCCTCGAAGAAATTGACCAACTCGAAGACGTCCGTTGCTGTCGACATCCATTTTGCTGGATTGGAGACATTGTAGTGCTTCGCGAGGCCGAGCTCTTCGAATCGGCGGTCGGCGACGTACTGCACGTACTGGTTCACGTAGTCGGCGTTGAGTCCAAGGATGCCGCGCGGGAAGAGGTCTTGGTTGTAGGCGGTCTCGAGGTTCACGCCCTCGACGATGATGCCGGCGATCTCCTGCGCAAACGCCGCATCCACCAATTCCGGATTTTCTTCGAGGATATTATGGATGAGGTTGATGCCGAATTTAAGATGGAGCGACTCGTCGCGAATAACCCAGTTGATCATGCTTCCCAAATTCTTCAGTTGGTTGCGCTGGCGAAACGAAAGCGCGACCATGAAGCCCGAGTAGAACCAGATGCCTTCCATCACGATGTTTGTCGCGACAAGGTTGCGCAGGAAGTCACGCTTCCCTTCGGAAGTGGAAACATCAAGCGTGTCCTCCATCATACGCTTCATGTATTTGTTGATGTACGCTTCTTTTGCAAGCATCGACGGGGTCTGCAAATGAATCGCGAAAACAGATTCGCGGTCAAAGGGAAACGTCTGCAGGACGTACTCAAAGGCGACGCAGTGGTTCGCCTCCTCCCACATCTGCTTCGCGAGATAGAGGTGGCATTCGGGAGACTTCAAGTACGGGTAGATTCCGAGCGCTATCGAGCGGTTCACGATGAGTTCCGCCGGATTGAAGAACGCCATGAGGAATTTCACGGCATGCTTCTCGTCGTCGGTCATCTTTTCCCAGTCCACGATGTCTTCTTTCAGGGCGATTTCATGCGGAAACCACGTATTTCTGACGGCCTGCTGATAGAGGTCATACGCCCATTGATAGCGTATGGGGTGCAAATTCATGTCGTCCGGGGACGCTTTTCCAACTAACATAGGACGCTACTCATGTTAACTAATAGTTAATAATCGAAAGTTTTGGCGCCTACTGGCAGGAATCGCACTGGGCTCGTTCGGCGGGATCCACCGGACAGACAAATGGTTTTTTGTTTGTAGGAGCCTCTCCGGTAACCGGAGCGGCGGCAACGGAAGACACAGAGTGCACGGGGACTGCCGCCGCCGAAGCGACCGTCGCAAAGCCCATACGCGGTACTGATCCTGTGGAAGCCAACGGAGCTGCTGCGACAACAACCGGCTGTACGAGCGTCGCAGTAGGCTTCGACAATTCCTGCACGGGCAGCGTCGCCTGCTGGACCGGCGTGATTGCCGGCAAGGGTGCCTGCGCCGCCGCAGGAGCAAATCCGCGAGAGGTGTCGGCAGGCATCACCACTTCGACCGAAGGTGCCGAATTCGGCGTGAGCGGCATCGTTTCTTGTACGGTCACCGGCGATTGCTGGATCGGGGAAATGGTCGGCTGCTCGATTGACGCGGTGGCAACACCGGCAAACCCGCGCTTTCCGGTCATAGACATCTTATTGACGTTGGTCGTCGATTGTTCCGCCGTGTGGCGCGGCTTCATGTGCAGGTAGTACGTCGTCTTCAATCCTCGCTTCCATGCCGCCATATACACATTTCCCATCTCCCCCATATCGCGATTCTCAAGATACATGTTGCGCGAGAGAGACTGATCAACCCATTTCTGCGCACGCGCCGCGATCTCGATAAAGGCGTAGGGTGACGTGGTGAACGATGTCTTGTAGATCTGCTTCAGATACGTCGGTATCTCTTCGATGGAAGAAATATCACCCTGCAATTCGACGATCTTATCTTTCACCGTCTCCCAGAGCCCCATGTTCTTGAGGTCCTTCACGAGGTTGTGGTTGATATCCATGTACTTGCCGGAGAACTTGTTGCGCGAGAACACCTGTGCAAAGCGAGGGTCAATCCCCGGCGTCGTCCCTGCAACGAGGCCGATATTCGCGTTCGGCGCGACCGCCATAAGCGTCGCGTTGCGCATGCCGCCTTTCACCTTGGCGCGCAATGCGTCCCAGTTCAGTTGCTTGTTGCGCGTGTCAAACTTGAGACCTGAAGCGAATCCGCGTTCCGCCTCGACGACAGAGAGCGTGTCGACCGGTACCAGCCCCTCTGCCCAGCGTGAACCCGCAAAATGGGTGTAACTGCCGCGCTCGCGCGCGAGATTCGCGCTTTCGTCGATCGCTTGGTAACTAATGAATTCAAAAACGCGGTCAGCGAATTCGGCACCATGCCCTGATTCATACGGCATGCCGAGTTGCTCCAAGGCATCTGCAAAACCCATAACTCCCAGGCCGATTGCCCTGTTCTCGCGGTCGCTCCGCGACGCCTCTTCGATAGGAAGAACATTGATGTCGATCAAGTTATCAAGCTGGCGCACCGCAAGACGCACGGTCTCCTCGAGTTTGTGCCAATTCAACTGCTTTCCCTCGATGTGTCCGGCGATATTCACGGAAATGAGGTTGCAGACGGCGATGTTGTCCTTGTCCTGCGGGAGACAGATCTCGGTGCAGAGGTTCGACATGTGGATGGTGCCGGTGTTGTTGTTGAGCGCGCGGAGATTTACCGTATCCTTCCAGGTTAGCCATGGGTGCGAGGTCGATTGCAACGACGTCAACATCTGGTGCCAGATTTCCGTCGCAGGTGCCTTCTTCCACATTTTAATCTTCCCTGCTTGAGCCATCTCGATGTATTCCGCATAGCGTTTCGAAAATGCTTCGCCATACAATTCATTCAGGTCCGGCACCTCCTTCGGGTCAAACATATACCATTCCGCCCCGCTCTCGACGCGCTTCATGAACTCATCAGAGATCCACACCGCGGTGTTCGCGGTGCGCATGCGCATATAGTCATCCCCCGCGTTATGCCGCCAATCGATGTATTCGTTGAAGTCGTAGTGCCAATTCTCCATGTAGAAGCAGAGGGCTCCCTTTTTCTTCCCGCCGCGAACAATCGCGTGCACTGCGGTATCCATGATCTTCGCAAATGGCGTCGGGCCGCTTGAGACGGTATTCGATGCTTTGAGCGTCGAACCAGTCGCGCGCAGTTTGGTCAAAGAGACGCCGATGCCGCCGGAAGCCTTGGAGATTTTCAAGACGTCCGCGACCGATTTCGCAATGTGATCCATGTCATCGTGCACTTCAAGAAGAAAGCAATTCGAAAGTGCGGGTCGCGCCGTGCCAGCGCCGAGGTTAGTGGATCCACCGGCAATATAGAGAAGCTGCGACATGCGATCATAGAATTTGATCGCGGCCGCTGTCGGGTCTGCTTCATTGTACGAGAGCCCCATCGCGATGCGCATGAAGAAATATTGCGGCGTTTCGATACGCTTCTGCGCCTCGTTTCTCATGGAATAACGGTCAAGAAGCGTGGAAACGCCCGCATACGTGAAGAGCTCATCACGCTCTATCCGTAAAGTGGCCGCAAGCTTCTCGAGGTCAAATTTTTCCGCCATCCGAACATCAAGAAGACCGCTTGCAACCATATTCTGGATATGTACCGGAAACTGGGCGCGATGTTTGGATTCGAGCTCCTTCGGATCGTCATGGTATTCGCCTACAACCCGACGGTAGACGGTTTTCAAGAGGAGACGGACGCCAACCTTGTCGTACTCGATGTCCTCCTTGATGTTTTGAACAGCCGCATTGATGGTCGCCATGTCCATTTCCTCGGTCGTGATGCCGTCGTAGAGTGTGAGCTGCGTTTCGGTCGCGATCTGCGTCACCATGGAGATAGGATCGGTGAGTCCTGCGCACGCGCGCTCGATCGAGCGGTTGATTTTGTCCGCATTGAAAGCTTCCGTGGTCCCATCACGCTTGGTGATTGTTATCTGGGTCATCATATGGCCAAAATGGACTTATTGCGTGTTAATAATTTTCCCTGTAATTATCTTCGCGGCTGTTTTTCGGAGGGCAGAAGGTGACCCGTTGCTTTCGCAACAGATCGTTTTTTTGCATCCCGGGCGCACGCACGCTCAGTTGTCTCAGGATAACGCCGCGTCAGGAGGATTGACTGTGGATAACAGTATCCGACACTAATTGACCCCTTGCGCAACCGTATTTTCCCTGTCAAAACTCAATAGTCTTCCCCTCCGCTATGCCGTGCCGCTCGGAAAAGCCGGCCGGTACTTCCAGTACATACCTCGCCGGTGTAGGTGGCGTGAACGATTGCGGAAAGGTGTCCGGTGAGACGCTTTTCTCGAGGTACACGATACGCTTTTCGGCAGAGATCCAGAGTATGTCCACCGAAAAACGCATACTCCTCATCCAGAACGGATGCCGCCCATCGTGATCGAACACGAACAACATCCCGTCGTACGTTGCTAAACCCGCCATCCCACCAAGTCCTTGCGCTAGTTTGGGCTTGGTATCAGCAATAAGCACGTCTAATTTTTGACCGCTGACGTGTATGACTTTGACGGCAAATTCCGGATGGGGGTTATTTCGCTCTTGTGACAGGATCAATCCGACTTGCCACGCAAATACAAGAGCGGCAGCTCCAACCATTGAAATTACTAGCGTGCGCACTATCATGTTTCCTAAAATACAAGCTTGTAGATGAAGATAGCAAGATAGTGGATCGGGTAAAACACATAAAACGGATATTTGGTCTTATATCCTTCGCGGCCATTATAAAAGGCAACGATGCCTAGCGCGGCAAGAATACCAAGCAACCACACTGGATGATTGAGATATATATATCCAATCATTGATCCTGTACTTTCTGCCCAGTACGAAATACCTGTCGGTATTAAAAAGAGTATGCATATTTGCGAAAGAGCAGTATACAAAATGCTATTAAAGAACAGATAGAAGGCGACAATTGATAAAACGCCAGCAGCACCATAATCGGTATTACATATTTGCGCAATCGAGGCGCAGCCGAAGATAACCACGAAACACGTCGGTATATCGGACGTCTTCTTAAGCGCGGAGATTGCAAGTAATCCTAGAAACAATGTGAAGAATACGTTTAGATATAACAACGGAGATCCGATCTGCTGATTCGCAAGAGTAAACGGTACCTGCGAAACGAGCGCAAAAAAGAATAAGCGCCGCAAATACACTTGTATGTCTGAGGTGTGGTGCGCACCATTGGCAATAAGCCATGCAAAGAGCGGAAATGCGATATTCCCCAATAGACCCAGCATTCGATGCTCCGGCATTAAAAAAATACCGAGATGGCTCAGTATCATCCCCACAACAGCAATAATTTTGATGTGGAAAGAATTCATAACCTCGACAAGCATTCCCGTCACTGCAGCGATACCTCGAGCATATCCCCAACCATAATATCGTGCCCGGACGAAAATCCGGCTGGTACCTGCAACACATACCTCGCCGGTGTAGGTGGCGTGAACGAATGCGGGAATGTGTCCGGTGAGACGTCTTTCGCGATGTACACAACGCGTTTATCCGCAGAAATCCAAATGATATCAATCGCATACTGCATATCCTTCATCCAAAACGAGTGCTGGTCATTACGTTCGAACACAAACAAAAGACCTTCGCGCTCGGCAAGCGCCGTTGTGCCGCTCAAACCCTGCTCACGCTCCTGAGCCGTATCCGCGATTCCGACAGCGATACTGGTTTCTCCGATGCGAACCTGTCGTTCGGTCGTGATGTAGCGTTCGGTCGCGGAGTTAAAAAGAAAAAAATACCATATCAATGCGGCGGCCAAGACGGCCGCCGCGATTCCCCCCAAAAGTGACGTTTTCGAACGCATTTAGCTATGCGAGGAGGACGAGGATGACTGCCATCATGACGAACGAGACAAGCCATTGCCCTGCGACGATCGCATACTGCTTGAACGGCTTCTGTTCCCAGAGCACCATGCCGAGCATTGTCGGTGCCACAAAGCCCACCCAGCACCAGAATCCGAGTTCGACTGCGCCGATCCAGTCAAAGACGCCCCATGCGATACCGAAATGGTTCATGACATAGGCGACCACCATCGCTCCCAGGAACGCGATGAACGCCGAGACCATCATTTTCTTCTTTCCGGCCGCCATATCCGCAGCCGATATATTCGCACCCCCCATCCAAGACGAGCCGAAGACTTTCGGATGGAACCAAATCATCCCGAGGACGATGTTCGCGATACCTGCAACGAGAATGGGCAAAAAGGAGACTTCAAACATACTAAAATTAGGTTATAGGTGTTAGGTTCTAGGGACTAGTAATACTACTGACATGATACCGCCATGCACCAGAGATGCCAGACCATGGTGTGAGTAACTCGCCGTATGCGAATGCAAAAAGCGCCCCTTGCGGGGCGCTTTTTGTGCGAGGCAACTATGCCTTCGCGACCTTGATCGCGTTCGGGCCCTTCGGGCTGTCTGCGACCTCAAAAGTGACCGTGTCACCTTCTTGGAAAGAATCGAAAGCGCCGTTGCACTCGTTCGAGTGGAAGAAAAGATTCTTCTCCTGGCCTTCGATCTTGATGAAGCCGAATCCCTTGTCGGTGATTTTGGCGATTGTTCCTGTTTGCATAGCAATTGGATCAAGTTTGTTAAATCAAGACAGTCTGCTGGAGTTGTAGGTCGATCCCCCTTCTCTGGATCAGCCCTGAATTTGATACCATTAATAGTAGCAAATTTCCTTCATGTTGTCAACCTATCTGTATTCTCCCGAACAACGGCAGGTGAATATACACAGAACTGCAGAGGTTTGGCATAGTTATTTAAATCCGTTCGATATACTGTAGCGATGAGGATCAAGTTTAAAAAGGGCGCGCAAAAACAATTCATTATTTCCCTTTTTCAACACTCCCCGCTGACCGTGGAAGAAATTGCAGAAAAAGCGGGCGTCAGCGCACGTACGGTACGGGACTGGAAACGGGAGAAGTATCATGCCGATTACGACATCATCACTTCCTTTTCACGGAAATACAGCATACCTCTTCCTCCACATGAAAAACTGGACGAAGGTTGGCATTTGGGAGAAGTTGCGTCGCTGGGTGGCATAACACGATTTAAAATTTATGGCCCAGTCAGCTCTGATGAGGATCGTCGACGCGGTGGTCGAATCTCTCAACAAAGACGGAAAGAAAACCCTGAAAAATACCGCCTGCTCGGATGTAAAGTCAGAAAAGAGTTTTCCAGGCCCGATTACTCGGTCGAACTAGCAGAAGTCGTAGGTATTATTTTAGGCGACGGTGGCATAAGCGACTACCAAGTAAAAGTAACTCTTGATATCAAAGCTGATTACGAATATGCGAAATACGTAGTCAAACTTTTTACATGTGTTTTCGGCGAAAAACCGACATGGACAGAGCGGGAAAATGTCATTAATCTCACGCATTCAGGCGCGGGACTTGTCGAGATCCTAGAAGGACTTGGTCTGGTACGGGGAAACAAAGTTACACATCAGGTTGGTATTCCGGAGTGGGTTTTTCGTAAACAGGAATTCCAATTTGCATGCCTTCGCGGACTTTTTGATACAGACGGATGTATTTACAGACATCGGAAACCCGAGGGGGTTTACATCGGATGGACATTTACTAGTCACTCGTCAGAGCTTATTATGGGCGTCGAGCGGATTCTGAAGACTATCCCTTTGCGTTACTCGGTGACATACGGAACTAACGTCTACATGTATTCGCTCGAAAGTGTATTGAAGTACATGACCCTTGTCGGATCAAGTAATCCGAAGAATGTCGAAAAAGTGAGGGTACATATGGCGAGGAGAGGTGGTCGAGTGGTCGAAGGCACGCGTTTGGAGTACGCGCAGGGGGAAACCCCTCGAGGGTTCGAATCCCTCCCTCTCCGCAGTTGTAAAAACGAAGCATTTTTTGGTGCTTGTGCGATAATGTTGTACGGCGTTTTGTAGCGCACTTCTTGGATATTTCTTTCTTTGATGTTGAGGTTCCAAAGTAGCTTTTCCACGATTGCTCTCTTTTTCATATCGTTGCCGTCAAGAAACTCTTGCTTGGCTCTGCTTGCTTCTAGAAAGACTGCTTTTGTCGGTTCCAAAGTGCGGACTGTTTGTCCGGCTTCAAGATCATTGCTTTGCTTCTCGATATCAAGGCGCTCGTGTTTGAGCGCCACGACCTTTTGGTCATACAGGTCTTTCGATATCTGTTCAGCAACGAAAGCATCGAGGAGTCGTGATTCACGCGCAGGAAGTGCTACAAGGCGGTTTTTGAGCGATTGGAGCGCGTGTATCGTCTCACCGCCGGTTCGTTCCATTTCCTCCTTTGCGGCTTTGTACATCAGTTCGATTTTGCGGTCAGTGAACACCAAATCATCGAAAAGACCAGCAACTTTCTCGTAGAGGTATTTTTCTCGCAGGTAACTCTTGTGCTCGGAACAAGAAAAACGGCCATTGGTGCAGTAGTAATAGTGGTGTCCTTTCTTCAAAGTGGCGGTAAGGAGACAGCCGCACGTACCACAGTGCATGAATCCTCGAAGCGGGAAGAACAGCTTTTGCGAGCAGGAGCGTGATTTGCCGGAGAGTACGTACTGCGCGTCGTCGTACAACGACTTTGAAATGATTGGTTCATGTGTGCCCGCGTAGAGCTTGTTGTCCATTCGCATGACGCCCGAATAGAACGGGTTGGAGATAATACGGTGAATCATGCCGCGATATACCTTCTTCCCTGAAGGGGTGCGTAATCCCTCCTTGAACAGAATGTTTGATACGTCGAGGATGCTATGGCTGCCAGTTGCATACAGTTCAAACGCACGACGAATATGCGGTGCAATCTTGGTATCAACAAATATCGTTTTCTCGATTTTGTCATTGAGGTAACCGAGTGGCGCACGATTCGCCCACACGCCTTTCTCTAGTTTCGTTCGGATACCTCTTTTCACATTCGTACTCAAATCCCGAATGTACTGGTTTGCCATACCGAAGTGCATCGCGAGCATCAGAACGTTGTCAGAAGGAAGGTGTGTCGCCTCAAAGGTATGAATCTCTTTGATCGTGCCGCGCTGGAGCAAATCAATCACTCTGCCGCCGTCAATAAAGTTGCGGGCTAATCTGTCCATCTTCCAACAGAGAATCGCGTCAGCTTTCCCTGCACGTATCATTTTCAGCATGTCATTGAACACAGGGCGACCTTCGCTCTTTGCTGACATCTTTTCTTTAAGTGTGAGAACGATATTCAGATTCTGTGATGTCGCGAGCTTCATCAGTTCGCTTTCCTGCGATTCAAGCGATTGAACCTGTTTGTCTTCAGTATCGGTGGACTTGCGGCAGTAGAGGATGTATTTCATACGGGCATAGTATCGGGAGAATTGTTGAGCGTAAATCGTACGGACGGTGATGGTATGACCAACTGCTCTAAAATACCACCGCTACTCGTAGTCTCTGGCAGTACAAAACCAATACCCAGCTTCTGCAAGGTCTTCCGGTAGCGGTAGATGGTGCTGCGATTCATTCCACCACGTAGATACATTTCTTTCATCTCGTCATCGTAGTAATAGCCCTTGTAGAACTGGTAGAGACGGAAGGCTTTGGGTGCGGAAAACTGTGAGTACAAAATAGTGCGAACCTCATCCATCGTGGTTGTTGTGGGGGTAACGTAGAAGAAAACTTTGTGGAGAAAATGTTTGAGTATGTCTTGAATAATCGCGTCGTCTGAAATATCTGAAAGGTATAATTTCTTTCGTTTGAAATATCCCACAAGGTAGCGATGCTTCATGCCGACCTCAAAGCGTACAACACGATTCGCCCATTCCTGAAGTCGATGAGCACGTTCCCAATCCTTTTCGGCAATCTCTTTGAAACCACGCTTCTTGAATTCTGCGCCCTTGCCATAGAACTTCACGACGTAGGCAGAGCCTTGATGCATGACAGACGTATCCCACAGATGCTTTTTCTTGCGTGGATAATCGACACGCTTGATGAAGTCGATGGCATGGAGTGCGTCGTCTGCGGTTGCAAGCGTCCAGTTGTAGCAAATATCGAGACGGTATACCTGCCAGAGGGAGACGGGTATGAGGAGGTAGTTGATGTATGCGCATAATTCGGTGTAGATGCTTTCTGCAATCGACGGTAGCTCATGCGGGTACACCATCTCCACGTTATTGCCTTTTGCGTACTTGGGAAATGAGCATTCGACAAAGAGTCCGCTCGGCACAATCGTGGATTTGATGGATACGTTTCTTTCGTACGAGCCGAGCTTGATATTCGCTGAATGGAACTCGAAGTGCACCTTGCCCGTCTTCAAATCCTCCTTTCTGAATCGTTCAAGCGACCCTTCAATCCTCCGTATTATCGACGGGTCGCTAATCGGCACGAGAAGTTTAATCGTGTCTATCATGGTGCATCCTGCAACACTCCACAGGTGTTACGTACACCTGTGGAGGAAGAAGGTCGAGTCGGAGGCGCGCCGCGCTTCCGCCCCTCCCCACCACAGGGCGAGGGAGGGGCGGAGGGCGGCTGCGGAACGCCATCAGCAAAAGCACGAAACAGACCAGCGAACCCACGCAGACACTCGTCGGCTTGCTCGTTGGTCAAGAGAATGCCGTTCTCATCGAGGAAGACCGTTTGGCACTCGGCAATCAGTTCCTTGGAAAAAGAAAAGCTCTCCATGCGGAGAGTCTCGGCGAACATGATGGGAAAATATACGGGAAACGTTCTACGTCTTTTCTCCCGTGATTTTGTCGCTTAATACAAGGCGATATCCATATCGTGGGATGTTCTCGACGATATTCGACGTTCCCCCGTCGCGCTCCGGCAGGACGCCGAGCGCGCGACGGATGTTCCGCACCACTTTGTACAGGTCTGCCTTGCATGCCTTTGTATTACGTCGACTGTTTGGATGGAGGACTCGCAGCAGTTCATCGAAAGTTGCTTGATGGTTCTTGCTTTTCCAGAGCGTGGAAAGTATGCGATATGGCTGACTTTTGGGGTTGAAAGTGACATGGACGCCGTGAATGTATACGACGCCCGTGTCGAGGTTGAAACTCGCGCTACTTTCCGCCGTTTTTGTATCTTTCCGGTTCTCAAACTCCGCAAGCAACAACAGGTGAAATTGCCGCAGCTCTTGCTCGTACATGCTGCGCTTCCCGTCGTACCAGCGATTGTAAAGTTTAAGGCGGTCTTTGCTCCATTTTGTCGTACTGATGTTGTTGATGCCGCGAAGCATGAGAAGAGCGACAGGGTCTTGCTTGTCTTCCAGTTCGGTATTGGTTTTGTAGTCCTCAATCGGTAAATAGATTCGCACGTATATTGTGCAGCCATTCGCGTAGAGGTTAAAGCGTTCGATACGATTTGTAAGCTCTGCTTTTGCATCGCTTTCCTCGTCAGTCGCGGAACGATTGCGCCAAATCGCAGTATGTTGTTCTGCGTATTCCTTCTGGCTTTCATCCCACAAAGACTTCAATTCCGGCGTCTTTTCAATTAGGTCAAAATAGTGGTGGAGGTTTTGGTAGAAGTGAGGGTCAGAATCCGCAGCAAAAACGGCGTCAAGGCGCATATTCAGACTCGTGAGATAATCCGACATTCCGGCATGCTATACCAGCTGCCGCTAATCCACCAAATCGCGTATCCGTACTCCTAAAGCCTTGGCGATTCTTTCCATATTGCCGAGTGTGATGTTCTTTTCAGCTCGTTCCAACATCCCGATATATGTCCGATGGACGCCAGCCAGAGCGCCAAGCTTTTCTTGCGAAATACCCTTAGCTGCACGCATTTCTCGCAGCCGCTTGGCGAATTGCTGCAACACTTTTGACGGCACTTTCATACGTGAAGCGTATGAAGTTGCCTACTATGGGTCTACATACTATAGTTAGCACAAATGAGTTCTCATCGAACACCTACCCCCGAAGCAATGGTGCTCAAGCAAGAGCTGGAAAAACGTGGAATACGTGTCCTCGCGGAAGTGAACGATGGGCACAAGCACATTGATCTTGCGATACCGAATGCGCGAATCAATATCGAAGTTGATGGAAGACAGCACTATGAAAACCCTCATCAAATAATCAGTGATTTGAAACGGAGCCATTATTCTGACGGCTTGGGGTACGACACCATACATATACCCAATGTATTCATCCGCGAAGACTTAAAAAATGTTGCAGATGCTCTTGCGGAGGCAGCACGAATGAGGATAACCCCAGACCGTCAAAATCGTGTTTGACACATAGACTATAGTATGTTAACGTACTTTCAGAGTATAGGGAAAGCGCACACGCGTCAGCCTTGCTCTACTTCAAGTCAAATGGAGAAAGCCAATGACTGGTAAGACCATAGACAAGCAGACGCTCGCATTTCTCACGGCCATCGCGAACAACCTTCCGATGATGCCGAGCGAGAACATGCAGCAGTGGATTGAGAAACCTGCAGCACTCAAGCAGCTCATGCGCCGGTGCTTTGCGGGCGGTCAGTACCCCGACTTCACAGAGGAGAATGAGTCCTTTAGTAAGGTGTATCCCATGACTGTCGAACCCGCTGATGGGCCAATTGGCAAGAACCTCGCCGAGTGGGCACTGCCCGTCTCGTGCTTCGACATCTATGGTGTGAATCCGTTCGAGCTTTACGATGTCTCACCAGAGCTTCGTATTGGTCTCGAGTATACGGCATTGCACGAAGGCAAGAAGCCGCGTATTCGTCCGCATCTCACGTTGTGGGATAACGACGACGATATCTTCCTTCAGGTCAACATCCCGTGCCGAGAGCTCTTCCACGAGCATCGCAAGGTAGCTCGGGTCGAAAACAAAACGATTCTCGCGTTTCTCTCCGAGGATCGTGGAGTCGTCGATGCAATTCGCGACATGGAAGAAGACTACGTGGTCAGCATCATGGATTACTGGAAGTCGTTGACCCCGCAACTGCGCGTCACTGCCTTCCCGTCAGCGTGGGAAATGCAGCTACTGCTCTTTAAGGACGGCAACGTGCAGCATTCGTTCATGTTCAAGATTTCGAAGGCCGAAGTGGATGCAGAGTTCGCTAAAGCCAACGAACAGCGGAACGCTTTGAACGTTCGTCGTGCTGACCGTCTCGAAGGAAAGGTCTAATTGACCGAACCGCCCCCTCCACAAGGGCGGTTTTACTTTTGCTATAACGATAAATATGTAGATGCGAGCGCAGTTCCAACCTCGTACCATACAGCCCGCAA
>JAGVDT010000034.1 GCA_020058565.1 Minisyncoccota bacterium
GAGGGCTATGAGCCGCAGACCACGGTGCCACTCTCTGAAGGCGACAACGCCCGTCTTTTAGAGATACTCGAAGAAATCGACGCTCACGATGACGTCGAAAACGTCTTCACCAATGCTGCGTAGAGAGAAAAAGCATATATCGTATTCTGTATACCGTATTCTGCGGGATACAGAATACTGAATACAGGATACAAAATTCTATTTACAGTATACTTTCGCGCATGAAAGTCCTTGCTATTGACCCGGGATTCGGCAGATGCGGCGTAGCCGTCTTAATGAAAGAGAGGGGTGTAGAGCACGTCCTATACTCAGACTGCATAGAAACCTCGGCGAAGCTGCCCTTTCCGGAGCGGCTTGCCGAAGTGGTTAATGCATGCGAGCGCGTCATAGAGAAAGAGGCGCCCACGCATATGGCTATAGAAAAACTTTATTTTGCGACGAATCAGAAAACGGCGATGCAGGTCGCGGAAGTACGCGGCGCTCTCATTTCCCTTGCCACACAGCACGGCCTCGGAGTGTTCGAGTACACCCCCATGCAGGTCAAAGCAGCGCTCGGCTACGGTAAAGCCGATAAGAAACAGATCGCGAAAATGATTCACTTACTCGTAAAGATCGACAAGCCCGTAAAGCACGATGATGAATACGACGCGATCGCGGTCGGAGTCACACACCTTGCCCATGCCGGAAGGTAAAAATTAGGGTTATTGGCGAAAACAACTGGTGCTGCATGAGCTTAAACGCTACACTTATATAAAATGTCCTGGTTTAAACGCGACAAGTTCGATTTCGAGCGCGAATTGCACCGCGCCAAGGAATTCACGGTGCACGCCGCAGAGCGATACGATAAAAAGGTGGTAAAACAAATGCCTAAAAAATGGCTCCCCCAATGGCTTTGGGCGGCGGCTTTTACGCTTGTGCTTGGATTCTTCTTTGTGCTCGGCATATTCGCCGCATGGGCATCGGTCATTGCGATTCCCTCAATAGACAACTTCGAAAACAGAAAAGTGGCAGAGTCAACTAAAATATACGATCGTACCGGCAACGTCGTCCTCTATGACGTGCATGGTAACGTGAGGCGCACCGCGGTGCCTCTTGCGGAAATATCGCCCAACATACAGCATGCGACCGTCGCGATCGAGGACGACTCTTTTTACCAACACCACGGTTTCAGGCCGCTTGCCTTCATGCGTGCGGCATGGGCCAACATAACGACCGGCGCATACAGCCAGGGCGGCTCTACCATCACGCAACAAGTGGTCAAAAACGCTCTGCTCACCCAACACAAAACCATCATTCGCAAAATAGAAGAAATTATTCTCGCCATACGGCTTGAGCGCGTCTATACCAAAGACCAGATACTCGAAACATACCTCAATGAAAACGGATACGGCGGCACCATTTACGGAGTGCAGGAGGCGTCGCAATATTTCTTCGGTGTTGACGCCAAAGACGTTAACCTCGCTCAGGCGGCATATCTTGCGGCGCTACCTCAGGCGCCTACAAGGCTTTCGCCGTACGGAAGTCGAAAAAAAGAGCTCGACGCCCGCAAAAATTTGGTGCTATTCAGAATGAAAGAGCTGGGGTACATAAAACAAGAAGAATACGAGCAGGCGGTCGCAGAGGATGTGAAATTCCGCGACGAAGCAGAGGCGGGGATCAAGGCGCCGCATTTTGTTTTTTTCATTCGCGAATATCTAGAGGAAAAATACGGCGCTGACGCAGTACAAAACGGCGGACTTCACGTCGTAACAACGCTCGACTATGGGCTGCAGCAGGACGCAGAGGCATCCGTCGATAAGTACGCCGAACAAATGGAGCAGAATTTCAACGCGACAAATCAAGGACTGGTCGCAATCGATCCCAAAACAGGACAAATACTCGCAATGGTGGGTTCTCGAGGATACTTCAACAAAGATATTGACGGCGCGGTCAACGTCACAACGTCTCTGCGACAGCCTGGGTCATCTTTCAAACCGTTTGTCTACGCGGCGGCGCTTGAGAAAGGGTACACCCCCGAAACAGTCGTGTTTGACGTACAAACGCAGTTTTCCACTGCGTGCCTGCCTACTGACACCGCAAGCGACACGCCGCCCTGCTATTCTCCGGGAAATTACGACGGACTCTTTAAGGGCCCGATGTCTATGCGTGAAGCGCTCGCCCAGTCGCAAAACGTACCGGCTGTGAAGTTTCTATACCTGACCGGCATTGCCAACTCCATACGTATGGCGGAAAAACTCGGCATCAACACACTGGAGGATGCTGCACGCTATGGCCTCACTCTGGTGTTGGGCGGCGGCGAAGTAAAACTTCTGGAAATGACCGGGGCATATGCTGTATTCGCCAACGACGGCGTGAAGAACCCGCCCACCGGAATCCTTAGGGTCGAAGACAAAAACGGAAGGGTCTTGGAAGAATACCAGCAGAACGCTGAACAGGTGATTGATCCCCAGGTGGCGCGCCAAATAAACGACATCCTCTCTGACAACGTCGCCCGTACGCCTGAATTTGGCGCTAACTCCCCGCTTTATTTCCCGGGGTATGACGTTGCCGATAAGACAGGCACTACCAATGATTTCCGCGATGTATGGATTGTCGGCTATACGCCCTCGATCGCTGCAGGGGCTTGGGCCGGCAACAACGACAACTCTCCGATGGCGCGGAGAATCGCCGCTTTTATCATCGCCCCAATGTGGCATGAATTCATGGAGAAGGCTCTTGCAAAATACTCTTCAGAGTCCGATGCGTTCGTCGCGCCTGCAGCGGATCCGGATCTAGAGACATTGCCGCCAGCTCTGCGCGGACAATGGAACGCCAACCCCGCGCTCGGGGTCCACGACATAATTTGGTGGCTCGACAAAGACAATCCGCGCTCCGGCTCAGGAGGTAACCCGTCTGATTCACAATACTACTACTGGGACTATCCGGTTCAGCTTTGGGCCGCCTCAAACGGAACATTTACCGGAATTTCCGGCTCAAGCACCCCCGGCACGCTTACGCCACCAACACCAATTTCATCAGGGTTCAGCATTACCGCTCCAGCGCCAGGCACCACGGTGCCCTGGGGACTGGCATTCAACGTATCCGTTTCGTACCCTCCAGACATGCAGGTTAGTCAGGTCACCTATTTCCTCAATGACAGCCTGGCCGCGGTTTCAAACGCCGCGCCGTTCTCAGCGCTGCTAAACCCAATAGGACACGGTGTTGCGACAGTCCGCGCTGTAGCAAACACGCCGACAGGCAGCGTTGAATCCAGGGTCACCTTTAGCGTGCAGTAGCGCGCTTTGTTTGTGTAACAAACGGCGCATGTGGCCGTCTTAACGCACGTGTGCGCGCAATTAATAATTCTTCATGAAAAACAAAACACTCTGTGCGCGCAAAATTATCTGGGCATCACTGGCGTCTCTTTTGGCCATATCACCACTGTATGCAACAGCTGCCACCTATCCTCGTGCCGCGATACAACCGCCGGCGGTAACGTGCGTAAAGGGCTCCCCACACATTACTATTGACTGGGCTTCTGTGCGCGGCGCCACGAGTTACTCCGTCTTCAGGATGAACAAAGCACTGAACGTATGGACTAATCTCTCGAGCAAGAAGTCAGCGTCGATATTCAAAGATCGAAAAGCGGCCAGAGGAGGCACCTACCAGTACCAGGTCAAAACATACTTCGGTTCCTCTGTTTCATATTCAAATGTTGTTTCGGTGCAAGCGCCGACATGCGCCTCTACCATCCCAGAATCGACTGGTGTAGCCAGCCCGCCACCACCTGCGCCACAAACAGCGACGAACCCCGCACCAACTCCTCAACCCTCCCCAGGTGAAATTAAATTTGACGCATATCTTACGGGGTATGGCTGGCCAGACAACACGCCGGCAGGCGCAAATATTTCCCATGGCGTCATACGCACCAAAGCGGGCGGTGTCGGTACCTTTTCGGACCCCATAACCATCGCTGTCGGGCACTCGATCATCAACGGCAAGGACATTCTGGATTTTCCAAAAGGTACGAAATTTTACATCCCAACACTTCGCAAGTACTTTATCGTCGAAGATACCTGCGGCGACGGCAACACTCCACAAAACGGACCATGCCACACTGGGTACAATGGCCTCCCCTGGCTCGACGCATGGGTGGGTGGAGAAAACGCTCCCGCATCTAGTGTCTACGCATGTGAGGAAAAAATTACGGGCGTTCACGCCGTCATACAGAATCCGTCGGCTACCTATCTAGTGGTTCCCGGTCCGGTATTCAACGTAACCTGTGCGACACTCTTCGGGAACACTCCAGTAATAAACTAACTACTCGACCGAGAGAACATACAAACCTTTTTCTTGTATCTCTTCCAGTGGCCAGTACAAATTATTTACGTCGAACCTGCGTACATAGGTGATTGTCTTCAATATCTCCCGGCCTGTGTAGGCTTTACTCTCAGGATTCCACTCCCTGAGTTTCAGAACATCACCTTCAACACAATCAAAGTCGGCCAGACGTAATTCATATTTTTTCTTACCTGAAGCTATGGCATCGAAATACTCAGGCAATATCTTCTTCTCTATTGTTGTCATGGTTTTTTCCTGGAAACTGACAGCTCGAACCTGAAAGCTATCTATTCAAAGGCATCACCAAGTACATAAACGATGCGTCGCCAACGCCGCGGATGATCAAAGGTCTGCCGGCGCCCGCAAACGACAGTGTGACTGAGTCCGAATCGACGCTGGTGAGACACTCCGCAATATAGCCGATGTGAAAATTTATATCCAAATCTTCCCCGGAAAGCGCGGCCTCCAGATTGTCTGACATTTCCCCCACCTCTGGGCTTCGAGCGATCGCAGAAAATATCTTTTTCTTCGGGTATATATGCAGCCCCACATGTTGATCTACACCCGAGAAAACCCGCGCTTTGCGGAGCATGTCGGCAAAGTCCGCCTTCAAGAGTGTCGCCTCCGTAGCGGACTGTTTGGGTATTATCGCCTTGTAGTCAGGAAAACTTGCATCCACCACCCGGGAAACGAACCTCGCACCATTACCGGAAACTATCAGTTGAAAGTCTTCTACCAAAACATCGACCTGATCTTCGGCAACATGATCGAGAATATATAGAAGTTCATTTACATGCTTTAGTGGTATCAATATTTCTCCCATATCCTTCCCTACGACACTGGGAATATTTTTTTCTGCCAGACGAAAAGAATCCGTGGCCACACACACCATACCCTGACTTTTGAGCGAAACGTACACACTACCAAGCTCCGGACGTATCATTGAGGGAGAGGCCGCATAGGCCACCGACTGAACCCCCTTGATAAGTTTTTCCCGGGAAACTGCCACACCCTTTTTTTCTGCTCCTCTGGAGAGCACAGGGAACTCCTCATGCGGCACTGCTTTTATCAAGGTCTTTGACCCTTTTGACTCAACCAGTAAATTACCCTCCTCGGAGCGAAGTGTTACTTTGTCTCCATTTATTGAACGCAATGTCGAGGTGAGGATGGAGGCCGGAACAGCAATCACTCCACCTGTTTCTATTTCGCCAGAAAACTTTACTTCTATCCCCGCTTCGAGATTGGTTGCGCGCACAACAACCTCTTTATCAGCATCTATCAAAATACATGAGAGTACCGGCAATGATTCTTTTTTTCCGGTTATTTTTTCTGCGAGAGTCGCCGCATCCAGGAGTTGTCGCTTTGGTAGTAATACTTTCATATATACATCTATCTATTATTACTATTAGGGGTGTGGAAATTGGGTATAACTTGATTTAATCGCGCTCTTTAAGGGTTTCTTCATCTCCGTTATAGGTGGAAAACTCGCTTCCCGGCCTGTGGAAATACCTGTGGAGTGTCGAAAATTTTGTTCTCCCCAAAAATATCCATCGTCTTGTTCGAGACTTTTCCCTCTGGTTGTTCTAGTGGTTATCCTCGTGCTCATACAGTGGTTTTCCACAGATACTAAGCGTGTATCAATGTTCGAATGTGTTCGAGTTCGCTCTCGAGCGCGTTGTTGGTTTTGATTTCCTCTTTTATTTTTTCGCACGAGTGTATGACGGTGGTATGGTCGCGCCCGCCGAGCTTTTCCCCTATCGAGGGGTATGAAACGTTAAATTCTTCACGGAGCATATACATGATTATTTGTCGCGGCTTTACGACTTCTTTTTTGCGCGTTTTTTCATAAATACTCTTCTCAGCAACTTCGTAATACTGCGCTATGCGGCGAACGATTTCTTCGACGGAAACTCCCCGTGAAGGCTTGATGTTGTGTTTTACGAGCGAGCGTACATCGGCCAGAGTAATACCTTTGCCTTTGTACTGGCTTTTCACGACGATCGTATTAACTATTCCCTCAAGTTCTCGAATGTTGCCCCGCATATTTTCGGCAATGTACTGGATGATTTCGTCGGAAACCGAAAAACCATGCGTCTCTATCTTGGCGCGAATGATCTGTAGGCGGCTTTCCACATCTGGTTCCGGAATTTCCGCGATCATACCGGCGCTAAAGCGCCCTCTAAGTCGCTCTTCGAAGCCCGGCAAAAGTGCCGGATGCTTATCGCTCGAGAAAACTATCTGCTTGTTGTTGTCTCTAAGCGCGTTAAATAGGTGAAAAAGCTCTTCCTGGGTCTTTTCGGTGTTGGCGATGAACTGTATGTCGTCCATGATCATGAGGTCGTACTGCCGGTATTGGTCTTTAAAGTTGTTGGCCCGGCCCGCGCGAACGGAGTTGATGTAGTCCATTGCAAAGCGTTCCGAGGTGCAGTAGAGGACTTTTTTGCTGGCGTTAGCCTTTTTGAAGGCGTTGCCTATGGCTTGGATGAGGTGGGTTTTGCCGTGGCCAGTCTGACCGTAGATGAAGAGTGGATTGTAAACGAGCCCTGGACGCTCTAGGACGGCCCTTGAAGCTGCCACTGCGAGCTCGTTGAAGGGCCCCACTACAAATGTCTCAAATGTATAGCGCGGATTTAGGTTGTCTCGTTTGTCTATATAGAGAGACTGCAGGTCCATCGAGGCATTTTCGGGCACCGGGCGTGGCTGTGCTCGCGCGGCGGAGGGGGGCGATCGATGAACCGCGTATTCGACTGTGCGAATTGAGCTATCCAGCCCCCGAAGCGCCTTAAGAATGAGCTTGTGGTGCTTATCCATTAACCATTCTTTGACTATTTTGCTCGGGACGGCAATGTGCACCGACCCTCCATCACGGGAAAGGATGTCGGTATTGCGAAACCAGGTACGAAACGATGCTTCAGACGTCCCGAGCTCTATCTGGACCAGTGCGTTTTGCCAAAGCTCTTTGTTGGGCATCATAGAGGGGAAGAGCGTATAGCGTAGAGCGCAGAGTGTATAGAGAAATCCAAAAACGAGGCAGCACGCATAGTCCGCTGATTATAGTCTCTTCGTGCGCACTATCCAATTGACGGAGGGTACGTGTGTGTTGTTCACAACCTGTGGATAGAGTTGGGGACAACGAGGAAAGCTTGTAGCGTGTAGCTGGTAGCTTGTAGAAAAATGGACATTACTCTGCTTGGTATTGTGTTTTTTGGTTTTTTCAGTATTATGCTCTGGACTAGAAGCTACAAGCTAGTGACTAGCACCTAATTCATATGCGACGCACCTGGCAGCCAAAAAAGAGAAAAAGAAGCCGCACCCACGGCTTTTTGAAGCGGTCTCGCACGGTAAGCGGTCGCAGCATGCTTCGCCGCCGCCGCCAGAAGGGCCGCGCAAGACTTGCCCTGTAGCAAATTCGCCGTTTTTGGCGAGATATGAAAGCCGTCTCCGTATTCTCCGGAAAACCCATAGTCACCTCCCCCTCGTTTGAGGCCCGCCCACGGCGAATTTTGCTGTCGGGGCTTTCCGCCTAAATGTCTAAGCGCACGACGCGACTTACCAGAGCTGATTTCTCAAAAATCAGCGTCAAGTACCGCGCGAACGGTAGATTTTTCATAGTAGCAGCATCTCCCCTCTCCGGCGGGATTAAATTTGCCTGCGTTGTGTCCAAAAAAACGACCCCCAAGGCGCACGATCGCAACCTTATTCGAAGGCGGGTCAGAGCTCTCTTTCAGGAAATTGCACCAAAGGGTGCCATGGCGTACATCATTACGGCCAAAAAGAGCGCTAATGGCGCGACATTTGCAGAAATTGGCGAAGATCTCCGCTGCCTGCTTGTTAAAGTTGGCGCCGGCCTAAGGCCCTGACCCGACTGCATCCTGCCAGGGGCTTCAGGGAGTTTTAAATCAGGCGTAAGCACTATTGGAGGTTGTTTTGGGCCTCTAACGGGGTACAATGGTCCGATTATGCCCGTCACACGAAATGGCATAATTTCTTCTGAAATGATGCAAATTGCCCAGCGGCGTATGATCGCACATCGAATTATTAAAGTGTTAGTTTCAATTGGGATGCACGATGCCATTTCGTGTCAACGGATATGATCGCGAATTTTTTTCACGTCACCGTATACAACCCGCTCTACAACGGGCTGGTCTTCTTAGTCGACATAATCCCAACCCACGACGTCGGGCTGGCAGTAATAGCGCTCACGGTCGTCGCGCGCTTCGTACTGTTTCCCCTTTCCAAGCGCGCCGTCGAGACTCAGATGGCGATGAAAAAGATCGCGCCGGAAATCGAAGAGCTGAAAAAGAAATTCAAAGACGACCGCGAAAAACAAAGCCGCGCAATATTTGCTCTATACCGGGAGCGCGGGATACAGCCGTTTGCCGGTATTTTGCTCGTGCTTCTGCAGCTGCCAATCCTCATCGGCCTGTATTTTGTTTTTGCGCACGGAGGACTCCCCTCGGTCGATGCATCAATACTCTATTCTTTTGTGCGGGTTCCGGATTCCGTGAACATGGAATTTCTGGGTTCTATCAACATGGCCGAGCGCTCGGTACTCCTGGCGATACTCGCAACCATCACTCAGTTCGTATACACCCGCCTTTCCATGGGGCCACCCTCAACCAAGGACCCTTCCCCGGTAGAAAGCTCTCTTTCAAACGACCTCGCCAAGAGCTTTGACCTCCAGGCTCGCTACGTGCTCCCGCTTATGGTCGGCGCAATATCGTTTTCGATCGTTTCGGCGGCACCTCTCTACTGGACCGCGAGCAACGTCTTCATGATCATCCAGGAGTACCTTTCAGGCAGGCGGTTTAACCTTGCAAACCAAAAGGATTCGTCGCCTAATAAATCTTAGCAGTCTGACTTTGCCGGTTTTGGCAAAAGTACGAGGGAAACATACCACCACACCAACTTTTTTGCTGAAAGTTGGTGTGGTGGTATAGTGCGTCGATGGACCCCGCTAGAAACTTCGCGCAAACACCCTCTGCTTGCCCTGTTATCAGCCATAACCTCCATTCGTATGGCTTCTAACGGGGTGGATGCAAACGTTGAACCAGTCCTCAAAGACCTTCTGGGGCTTCTGGGGTTTTCTACGGCCGGGATCGCCAAAGAAGAAACCGCGGGCCAGGTTATCTATTCTATAGAGGCTGGCGAAGCTGGGCGCGCCCTCATAGGCCAGTACGGCGACACCGTTCATGCACTGGACCTTTTGGTTAAGAAGATAGTAGAGAAGCGTTTCGACGATGCTCACCGCAAGGAGGCCGGCGACTCTGCCCTGGAGTCGTCTGCCCCGAGTAAGTTCGAGGGGCTTTTCCTCATAGACGTCAACGGCTACCGTACACAAAAGATCAAAGACCTCCAGTCAAAAGCCCTCATGATGGCCGACCGCGCTCGCTCGCTCCAGTACGATGTCGAGCTCTCCCCTATGAGCGCCTACGAACGCCTCATTGTGCACACGACGCTCCAGGATGCCCCAAATGTAAAGACTGAATCCCTCGGTGAAGGTCGCAATCGCCGAGTGGTTATTAAATACTCAGCTTAGAGCTCATCGAATAACCCCACCCTGCCTACGAAAGCGATTTTTGGACCGCTGACCCCCAACGGCGCGCCTTCATCGTATCCCCGACACGATCGGGGATCATCGGCCTCAAAAATCACCTTCTCGGCTTGAGTACCCGGGCTATTCGATGGGCTCTTAAGTAATTCTAGCCAATCGTGCCGGTCTTTGGATCGCAGGTTTTGTTTGGATCAAGGTTTAGTTTGAGGATGCATGGATTGATTTGGAACAAGATCATGTAGATGGCGAGAAGGATCAACAGCCCTGTAATGGCGTCAGCAAATACTGCTTTTGCTTCCGTTATGTTACTCCACATATCTGCTGCTCCCATATAGAGCCAGCCTGCATACGCGATCCTGAGCATCGCTAAAATTGCGCCGAGCAAAATCGAGACCTGAAAAGCGGCATTGAGCATTTCTGCCAGATTCGTGCCGCAGAAAATATTTGCTAACGGGTCGTCGCCAGCGCACGTGCCGGCCTCAGCAGCGAATGCTACGTTAAAGAAGGCAAGACTCGCTATAGCTATGGCGCTTGGTATGGCTATTAGGATTTTCATTCGCATATTTATTTTACTATGCGCATTACCCACAAGGTGCCGTCGACACCGTTTTTAAAGGCAAGGATACTGCCGCTCGGATCGATCGCGGGGTCGACAACATCAAAACCAGCACCATCGACATCCCCGGTAAATATTTGTTCGGTCTTGCCGTTCGTAAGATTGACGCGCCACCATGAATCAGATGTATGCAGCGCGCCCATGTACCAGCTCTGGAGGAAGTTTTTGGCTGAAGCGTCGCGCGGCACTGCGCAGTACGCGACCAAATCAGTCGCTGGATTGCGGCCCGCAGCTGGCTTGTACGGCGACCAGACGCACTTGTCCGCAACTGTTTTTATCGGGAGCACGAGCGTTTCCGAGGCGGTTTGCGCGAACAGCGCCAGGCTGCCGTTCGCGGAAGTCCCAAAAATTATCGCGCTATGGCCAGCAATCGGCAGCATGGTTAGGCCGGGGGCCGCGCGCACGAGCGGGCTCAGTATGCCGCCGGTTTTGGCCTCATACGCGTAGCCCGGGGCCCCGTCTTGAGGTTTTTGCGAGACAATCAGACGTCCGTCGGAAAGCGCAAACAGCCTCCATCCCCCGATGCCCGATCTGAAAACCTCCCTCTCTGTGCCGTTTCTGCCGGGTGCCCATGGCATCGTGTACGCCGTAAAGCCGCCTTGGTCTTCTGTGATATAAAATATCGTTTTTGAGTCGGGATTTGCGTCAAACGCATATAGATTGTTTTTAAGGTTAATGCCGGAGACGCTACCAAGGTTTGCCGACGTCGAGGCGTTTGTTATCAGGCCATTAAACGTTTCGAGCGCCTCAGAGGTTTCGTTGATGGTGCGATAGATCGGGGTGCCGTCCCGCGCAAGGTATGCTTCGTAGACTTTTGGGGTGAGGGTGTTGGTGCGTCGGGTCAATTCTCCGCTTACGATGTCGGCGCGCATGACGTTTCCTGTGGCGCGCTCTGCAAAATAAATAGCAGGCGTTCCCGTGGCAAATTCAAACCCAGCGACCGGAGTCTTGGTGATGCGCCAGAGCCGCGGCGTCTTGAACACGATGGTACCGGGAAGGCCGGTTGTACTTGTGCTGCTCTGAGTGCTGGTGCCAGATGATCCTATTACAGTATCCACAAACCCTGCATCCCCGGCGCTTCCGCCAAATCCGCCGTTTACGCCGCCGATTCCGCCATCGGTCGGGCCTGGTATGATCCCACCTCCGCCTATGGCAAAGCCGCCTGTGTTTGAGCCGATGTTGTCATAGGTGCCACCGGCCTCGCTTGCGCTCGGCGCGCCGAAGCCAAACCCGCGGGCGGCATCGCCAAAGCTAATAGTTTGCCCTTTTTGTCGGAGGACCACATACCAGCCAGCAAGTCCGCCGACAAACATCACCAAGATGCCGACGAGGACAAGGCTTGCTACACGGTATGTTTTGTTTGAGTTCATATTTCAGCGCTGTGGAATATGTCTTCGTTGTCTTGATTCATAGAGCTGCTTTGTCCCGCTCCTCTAAGAAATAGCCACTTGCCTAGAGCGCTCAGGAAGAAATTGGTTGTTTGAGAAACTTCCAGCCGTAGCTCAGAAACATCACCATCTGACTGAAGCGAAATTTCGTTGCGTTTCGTTGAAGAAGCTTGTACTGAGTTTCCATTTAATTTCCAGCTATAACGAAGGGTTGGATCATTGAGATAGAAAATTGTAGCGAAATATGGCATGGCGGCGACGCTTATATCTGCGGGACCGTTTATTTGAGGTGGCAAGACGTTGTTGAAGAGTATGCCAAAGAGCGGATGATTTTCGTAAATAACGAGGGCAACCTCGGTACTTGGAATAGTGATTTGTTTCACTGCAGATAGAGACTCATCTGCTGAGGCGACGCGTACGGAAATGGCATCCGTATCATACAGTGCGGGTGCCTCGATCAATATTTTTGAAATCCCTTGCCCTGAAAAGTTCTTAATAACCTTGCTATTGCGATACCAGGTAAATGTTATGTCCTCGTCATCAAGAACCTTCCCGTCGCGGACTAGATGGGTAACCGCCTGAAGTCTTAATGATCCGTCTGCACTTGGCAGAGGGCGGCCCCGATAAAAAGGAGGCACGTATGTTGATCCTTCATACAGTATGTCTATAAGAAGCGGAACAATTTCCAACGCGTTTGTTGCCGTCCCCCAAATAGGATCTACAGCGCTAACGGTAACACTGAGTGCGGTTCCTCGTGAATTTAGTGTGGTATCAAAACTTGTTTTGCCGACTCCTCTCGCCACCTGCTTTCCATCAATGACCCATGTTATTTCATCTTTGGAAAGGTCGAAAATCGGACTTTCGACCGTTAAATGTACTGCCTCGCCCGGCTCAGGATATTTGGGACTCGCGTGTAAGACGAGCGCATTTTCCAAATTTCTAAGCCCATAGCTGCTTATAAAATCCGCATTTAGTGGTGTTTGTTCCTGTGCATTAGCAAAAGAGAAACTCGCAAACAAAAGCGGTAGCATGAAACTCACAACACGCAAGGTGGCGCGGGTCATTTGTTTCATTATACCCCGCACGAATAGGGATATTTTATCTTTGTCCCCTACCTGTTGTGGCCTTTCTGCAAAACTTCGCTCGTCCTATCCCAAAGATTTTCGATGCGCTCGCAGCGTAAAATATACAAACAATGTCCACCCAGGAAGAAAAGTGCCCAATCCCGGGATTGATTCTAGGAGCAATGTAATCAAGGTCGGCGGGGCGGCCTTTGGGGTGAAATATTGAATGCGGTTTATCCAAAACCACACAGCAAAAAAAATAAAAGCGAAGACGCTAATGAATGCCCCGGTGATCCAGCTGATGAAAAAACCCGCCAGTGGAATAAAAAGTACCGCGAATTGTAATGAGTCGAACACTAGGGCGAATATGTACGAGGTCCATTTGATCGAGGGACTCACGTCTTTTTTCATGGCAGCGGCATCTCAATAGGCGCTTTTGCTGGGGCTGGTGGCATAGGAGCTGGTGTAGCTGCAGCGGGGGCTGCGGTTGGCACTCCCGCCGCAGGAGTGGTGGGCATTACTCTGGCTGCTGGTACTGAGGCTGGGGCGTCGAGCTGGGCGCTTTTGAGAATGGTACTCGCGCTCGAAGGCTGTTCGGGTGCGTTTATCTGGTCCATTTCTTCTTTTGCTTTGCGAATAGCGAGTATTTGCGAAGGATCCGAGGTAATTATCTGATCTTCGGTGTAGCTGGCGATGACTTTGATAGCCACATGCTTTAGCCCAGCAAAAAATATCCCCTCTCCCACGTCAGACTCTAGCAGCAGGTATTTTTCTTCGTCTGAAAGTTTAAAGGTGTTTTGTACCAAATCCACCGATGTCGGAGATTGCCGAAGGAGCATTTGGATCGAAGAGTTGGTAAGCATCGCGGCGCCGTACGGAGATTGTAGAAAATCGTTTACGTCTTGGGTGATGGTGGCGAGGCCGAGGTAGTATTTGCGGCCGCGTTTGGCAATACCAAATAGGAAAGACGCGGTGTCTTCAGATTTCATCATCCACCAAGCTTCGTCGATCACTAGGAGTCTTTTCCTGAGTTCTTTGCGCACGGTATTCCATATATGGTGCGTGATGATGTACATCGCCACCGGCTTTAAGTCGTCTTCCATATCGCGGACGCTGAAAACTATCAGCTTTTTGTTCATGTCCACATTGGTTGGGCGGTTCATAAAGCCCGACCATGTGCCTTTCGTGTATTTGGAAAGTCGCGCCACCAGAGACTCTGAGCCCTCCATGCCGCTCAGGACCAGCTCAAAGTCTGATAAGAGTGGCGGCTCCACTGCCGCAAAGTTCGCGTCCGCAGTGATATCTTTGAGTGCGTAGGTTTCGGTTATTGCCTTGTCGATGATGGCGTCTTCTTCGGGGGTTAATCCGCCGAGCATTATCCGGAACAGTCCCACCAGCGTGATGATGTTGTTGCGCAGGACGTCGCCGGGGTTTTCGTCTTCGCGAGGCACGGGTAGGTCAAACGGGTTGATATGATGCTCCGAAGAAAGCGATATATTGAAATATCGGCCGCCTACCGTGGTCGCCAAATATTCGTATTCACGCTCAGGGTCTATCACGATCACTTCCGTGTCGAACATGAGTGTTCGCAGTATCTCGAGTTTGGTGGTGTAACTTTTTCCAGATCCCGATTTCGCAAAAGTCACCGAATTATAGTTTTCCAAGGAGAAGCGATCAAAAAGTATGAGCGAAGAGTTGTGACGATTGATGCCGTAAAGTATTCCCTTGTCGGAGGTGAGGTCAAAAGATATAAAAGGAAATATCGACGAGAGTGGCGCTGAGTTTAGCTTGGTATGCACGTTTAGTTCGTCCGACCCAAGCGGAAGTACGGAGCGAAAACCCTGCTCTTGCTGGAAAAGCGCCGGGCGGATGTACACGAGGCGACTTTCTAGTATCGAGCGCACGTCTGTCTCGGTCTTGTCGAGCTCTTCGTGAGAGCTTCCGTATATGGTGAGGTAGAGTCCTACGTCGAAAATGCGCTCCTGTGCCTGCTGCAGAGAGTCGCGCAGCTGCTCAAGGTCGCTATAGGCAGTATCGAGCATTGGGTCGCGCACCATGCCTTTGTCTTCGCGTGAGGATATCTGGCTCTGAATTTCGGCGACTTTTTTCTGGAATTTGCGGAGCATTTCGTTGGTATCGAGCGGGTGCACGTAGATAGAAATATCGATCACTTTGTCCATGTTGATGATCGGAGCGAACCATCCGGTCGTCAAAAATCGCGGATACGATATGACAAAAAATGTCCTGGCGATCCTCTCCCCCAGGTCGAGCTCCTTCGAAGAAACCTTTAGCGCATGCGGTGCGATGACATCCTGGAGGTCGAGTACGCCTGCTTTGTATATTTCGTCAGGCAATACCGGCAGCACCTCCGGTGTCATAGAGGGTTTGTTGCCTAAGCCAAGTAAATCAAGAAGAGCCATATCTATATAAAAGCACGAAATCCGAATATCGAAATCCGAAACAAATCAAAAATCCCAAATTTCCAAAGCACTAAACGAGACGCCTCGAATCCGTTTCGTATTTGAACTTTTTGATTTTTCATAATTGAGTATTGTCTCGGATTTCGTGCTTCGATATTCGGATTTACCTTTTATCTGCCCTGCGTATCCGCGAGCGACATCGGTTTGGAGTCTTCGCCGGGGTTAAACATTTTGTAGAGTAGTTCTACGGCTTCTTCTGTGCCGAGCTGGACTGTGCGCACCCCTGTGCGGATAAGGCCTTGC
>JAGVDT010000037.1 GCA_020058565.1 Minisyncoccota bacterium
CACGCCTCAGTGAAAAGTTTTTCTCGAAGGATTTGATCGCTGCGATCAAGAAATCTGCATTACTGCCTCCACAAAAATAGAAACTAAAGCTTGAGGTTTTTTAGAAATTCTCGGAATTCACCGTTGAGCTCTTTGTGTTTGAGGGCGAATTCTACGGTCGCTTTCATGTATTCGAGCTTGTTGCCGGTATCGTAGTATTTGCCGTTTTTGACCTCTACCGCGTAGACGTCTTCTTCTTTGGCAAGCGTGGTTATTGCGTCGACGAGCCAGAGTTCGCCGTCTTTGCCGGTAGGAGTATCTGCAAGAATGTCGAACAGCCGCGGGGGCATGATGTATGCGCCGTGTGTGGCGAGGTTTGAAGGGGCTTCTTCTGGCTTCGGTTTCTCGACGATCTTATTTATTTTGTATACGCCTTCCGACACATCCGATATATCAGCGATACCGTATTTCCCGACTACTTCTTTCGGCACTCGAACGCCCGATATGCATGCTTTTCCGTGTTTTTCCCAGACATCCATCATTTGTTTTAACCGCGGCGGTTCGGAATAAATGAATTCGTCGCCCCACAGTATGGCAAAAGGTTCGTTGCCAACGACTTCGCGGGCGTTCAGTACCGGCGTGCCGTTTCCATACGGGCCTTTCTGCCGCACATAAATAAAGTTCGCCATTTCCGCTATCGCGATTACCTCGTCGGCCTGCTTGTTCTTCCCGGCTTCGCGCAATCTTTTCTCGAGTTCGTATGGATAGTCAAAATGATCCTCGATCGAACGCTTGTGCGATCCGGTGATGATGATTATGTCCTCTATCCCAGATGCTACCGCCTCTTCCACTACATACTGAATAATCGGCTTGTCGACAATAGGAAGCATTTCTTTGGGCATCGCTTTGGTTTGCGGCAAAAAGCGCGTGCCAAACCCTGCCGCTGGAATAACTGCTTTGCGAATTTTTTGTGCCATTGTTGGACATAGTACCATCCGCATGCCGGTTCCCGAAAGGCTATTACCAAAGGGGGATCCTTGTAACACATGTGTACCGAAGGTGCCCTTCGGTACGCACCTTCGGTACGCATGTTATAAATTCTGCGCGAGGAAGTCGTCGAATTTAACATCCATGAAATCCGTGCGTATACCCGTATAGCGGGCGCCGGTTATCGGGGCAGTACCTCCAAATTCCCCCCTATCCGTGGCGGTTAGGAGTGATTGCCATCCTGAGCCAAGCGGGCTCTGCATCGAAAGTTTGACGGTCACAGAACCGTCAGAGTTGGTAACGGTATCGGAGCGAAGCCGCAGCCAGACGTTGTGGGGCAAAAGATTGCGGCTTGTGCCATTCGCGGCGGAAATGGAATATGTGCCGGGGAAGATTTTCTTTTGCGCCATCGTATAATAGGCGCCGTTGATTTTTTTCTTCAAAATAGCCGTGCCATCGACTCGCAAACCGGCATAATACAGCGTTTGCCCGTCCATACTGTATCGACTCATCAATAGCAACCCGTTTGAGGCATTTCTGTTCGCGCTTGGACTAAAATTATCTGCAGCAATGTAGTAGCTTGCTTCAAGCCGCACGTTGTTCCACGTGCTCCGCGAAACCAGTCGGAAAATATTTTGCGGATGTGCACCGTTGTCGGTATCTCTCGGATTAGCCGTAGCGTATGCAATTCTCCAGGGATCGGTAATAGGAAGCGTCCCTTGAATCGTTTCTCCCTTGCCGTCGAACAAAATCAATTTGGCGCCAGAATTTACCCACCAATACGGAGAAGTCGTTTGGTTCATTGACCCGGACTCGTAGAGCGTATCCTGCACGTAGAAATTGTATTTATACGGAGACACAACTGCAGCAGCTGCGGATGCGCTCGCGGGATTTCCGCGAGGCGGTTTGAACATGGGAAAAAATACCGCGGAGATCCCGAAAAGCAGCGTAAGCGTTACGAAAAATGGATAGTATCGTCGCATGGACGGAAGTATAGGTGATCGTGCACCCGTGAACGCGAGCATACGGGTTCATGGTAAATACATATTTGGTCTTGTAAATAGAAATATGAAAAATCTTTTTTATACACCATAACTTCATCTGATTGAAAGTGCCTTCATGAAGGCGTGTTCGAAGCAAAGTACGGTCTTACGATCACAGAGCTGACTTGTGCTTCCGCTACTCCGAGTGTTTCATTCCAGACTTGCACACCTACCCCGCCGGCATGTTTGCGCTCATAGCTTTCGAGTACTGACGCGTAGTCCCACGTGCATTCGATAGTGGCGCCGTGCACACGGATACCGAGTCGAGCGGAGTCTGAATACGCGATCGCGGGGACTTTCTTTGCGACCAAAGTCCTTGTTTGGCCGCGCACGGTCGACTGTATACGCACCTCTCCTCTAGAGTAAACGCACGCGTCATAGGTGCTGGAGTCGATTACATCGGCGAGAGCGAAAATATGTCCGCTCTGCCAATTGGCAGTGAGATCAAAACCGTAATCGTCCCAGAGCGCGCTTCCATCGAGAAAGGCGGAAGCGCTCGAATGCGAGTCCGTCGCTTTGAGCTCAAAATTATTGCGCCCGATGCTGAGGGCTCCCCATGCGGGTATCCAGCCGCGGTTCTCGGAGAAATCATCCTCGTAGGGCAGCGTTTTCATGCGCCCGTTTTCCATTATCGAAAGAAGTCTTTCTCCGTCCCAGTCATGGTCGACATGTATTCGCCGTACGATGAAGTCAGTGCCCAACAGATGAGCCGTCATGGAAGCAATATCGCCTGGCAAAGCCTCGCGCGTAGGAAAGGCGAAAGTGAAGTGTTGGTTGTTAAGCTGCAGGAATCCAAATTTGTACAAAGAGCGTGCAATCGCCTCAGTGGTCGATGCTCCTTCAGGAAAGTTGTTTGCGCCATTGACGCCGGTTTCATTTCCCAACGGAAAGGCGAAGGAACGTATCGGCACGTTGTATGTCGTCTCCAGATCTTTTTTTGCTGCGGCGAGGTCTTGCCTGACTCGAGCCGAAAACTCAGACACGGTTTCCAGCCTGCTTTGTTCTGAGAGCCAGAGACGATCTGCAAAATACACGCCAGTTTGTCCTGCCGGATCCGCGGGGTACGGTCGATGTCCATCAAAAGAGTGCGATCCAATCGACCAGCGGCCGGAGGCAATCATCCTCTCGATTTCTTTTGGGACGAGGTAGTAGGTGGAACGGGGGATTTCTGAAGAAGCGACTATTACGAAGTTCGTCGCATGGAATCCAAGGGCTTTGAGGATTGGATCTACCGGGTAAAAACTGTCTTTGGCGGCATCGTCAAACGTGAGAAGAAAGGATTTTTCCGGAAGTGTTCGCCGCCCCTCAATAAATTCCTCGAACTCTTGCAGGCTCACGCTCTGCCAGCCGGCTTTTTTAAGAGCAAGCATTTGGTCTTGAAAATTCGCCACCGTTACGTTTGCGACGTCATTGACGTCGCGCACGAGGCGGTGATAGGTGAGAACCGGAATGGCCTTTGCATTTGCAGTAGATGCCACTGCGAGATTTTGGTACGGGCTCCAGATAGCCGACAGGTATGCTCCCCGCACATCTGCGAAGATCGCGCGCGGCGATAACGCCGGCTCATTCTCGACGTATATGGAGCCGATCACGATCACTGCGAGAAGGGCTCCCGATATAAGCAGAAAGACCATTTTGAAATACGAAGTGCTTCTGAAGACATAGGGGTGCGCACGCATATCAGGCTGTTGGCTGCGGCTTCGTGTGGGTTTCGCGCGTCCCCCAGCCGCGGTTTTGGATGGTTACGAGCGCCACGAAGAGCATATACGAGAGTACGATCATGTTGAGACATGCCCACAGAAAAACGTATGGATAATAGGGGTTCTCGCGCGCATAGAGGCGGTAAAAAATAAGGAACAGCGCGGCCACGGCGAATACGCCGAGCATATAGTAAAGTGTGCTCGAAAAGCCGTGCACCAATGGCGTGTATATGAACGCCCGTGATGCCATGACCGGCGTCATAATCGTTACGATCATGAGCGGGAAGAAATACGTAAATGCCACGAACGGATCGCGCTTGATGATGAACTTGCTCGCAAATATTGAATTCACGAACCAGCCTTTTTTCCAGCGTATCTGTTGTTTTATGAACTGCTTCAACGTGGTGGGGACGATAGTGTACGCGCGAACGCTCGAGGAATACATGGTTTCGTATCCGAGCTGTATGACCCGGTTGGTTATCGAGCGGTCGTCTCCCCACGTAACCGGCAGGCCCAGGAAAGTTTCCTTTAGCCAGTCATCAAGAAGCGGCAGAATCATCTCTCTGCGGTACGCGGAAGCGCATCCGCTGCAGCAGAAAACCATGCGGAAAGTGGATTCGGCGGCCTTGAGGATGCGAAACGAGAGGAAATAGTATGCCGCCTGCATGCGGGTGAGTATATTTGCGTCCGCGTTTACCGGCTCCGTGTGGTAACTGACTGCACCCACGCGCGGATTTCTAAACGGCTCAACGACGTTGTGTATGTCCCGCGGGTCTATGCGGCTGTCGCTGTCCAGCTGGATCACTAATTCACCCGACGCCCTGCGGAAGCCCTCTGCCATACCGTGGCGTTTGCCCTTGTTGGTGACCCAGTCGACAAAAACGAGCTGCGGATAGAGTTGCTTCATCTTGACGATCTCATCGCGCGTGCCGTCTGTAGATGCGTCGTTGATAACTATCACTTCGGTCTTCTCGGGCGGATAGTGTGACAAATAGCAATTGCGTATGGTGCGCGCGATTTCTTTTTCTTCGTTATAGGCAGGAATGACGAAGGATATTGCAGGCGTAAACGGCTCTTGGTGGGCTTCATGCGCAGAGAGCGCGCGTTCGTATGATGCCGTATAGAAAAGCGACGCCACGAGCCTGGAGAGTTGGAATATGGTGACGAAAAAAGTATACACGAGCAAAACCCCGTCTACGTCGGAGGCGGTCGTTGTCTGGGATTTGATGAGAATGATCGCGAGCAATACTAAAAATGCTGCTGCAAATAACAATGCCTGGTACCCGATATTTCTGGCACGGCGATGTTCGAGCTGCTGCTGTGTCAGGTGGTTCGAGTCGGCGTGCCAGAGATCGTTACCGACAACGACGGTATTGCGCCTCCAGGAATTAACGGCCTCGAGAACTTTCATACGGACGGACGGCCAATTCCTCGGTATGTGACGGCGCTATTCACGAAGGAGTCTTTGTCGAGGCAATTTCTTCCATCGATGACAATCCCCACGCCTTCATTGGAGAATTCTTTTGGACTCAACGATCTGAACATCGTGTGATCTGTCGCGAGGAGCGCTGCGTCAGCGCCACGAAGGGCTTCATGGATTGATTTTGCCGAAGCGGCGCTCGAAACGTACGGATCAAATGTCCGAACCTCTGCCCCGTGGTCAACCAAAATGTCGCGGATGGCCAGCGCCGGGCTTTCGCGTAAGTCGGGCACATCTTTTTTATATGCCAGTCCCAGGAGGGCGATCGTCGCACCATGGAGCCTTTTTCCTTTTTGCTCGAGTTCGTATCGGAGAAGACGCACTGTGTAGTGCGGCATACCGTTATTTATTCGGCGGGCGGTCGCCAGAAATCGATGATCGAACCCGTTTTCGGCGCCATATCGTATCAGGTAGTACGGATCGACCGGTATGCAGTGCCCGCCAACGCCGCAGCCCGGATAGTGCGGCATGAAACCGAATGGCTTCGTGGATGCGCCCCGGATCACGTTTACGATATCGATCCCAGCTCGGTCAAACGCCATCGCGAGTTCGTTTACAAACGCAATGTTTATGTCGCGAAAGGAGTTCTCGACCATTTTCACTGCCTCCGCCTCCTTTAGGCTCTGCATCGGTACGATTTCTGCATCGATAAGGTTTCGATACAGAGATACTGTGCGCTCGAGGCTTTCTTTGTTGCGTCCTCCGATCACGCGAGTGATTGTGCACACGCTCCATCGCGGATCTCCCGGATTGATTCGTTCGGGGCAGTGCGCGAAATGAAATGCATCACGCGGGAGTCCGGAGACTCTTTCCAGGATGGGTAAAGATACTTTCTCGCACGCGCCCGGGTTTACCGTGCTCTCCACTACGACAAGTCCGCCCCGTTTCAAATGCCGCCCGACTATTTCCGAGGCGCTCTTTAGCGGACCCAGATCCGGTTGGCGGTCTTCGTGCACCGGTGTGGGCACGCATATAATGAACGTGTTTGCTCGATCGAGATCGCGTTCGTCGCCGGTAACGCACATCTGGGTCGCACGTTGGAACGCTTCAGCCTCCTCACGGGAAAGGAAATTTGCTTCACGTTTTTTAAGCCGCGCGATTTTTGCTTTGTCGATATCGAATCCGACGGTCGGGTACCCTCTTTGTGTAGCCGCAATCGCGAGCGGCAAACCCACGTATCCAAGCCCAACGATCGCGATTGCCTCGAGGGGCGATTTCTTGATTATCGCGCGCTGGTGGCCGCGCATGGCCGTTTCTTGAGCAGACATATTGTATTTGCCTCGGGTGAGGTATTTTTATCGTTACGTGCTAAAGGGCGGCGTTTCTTTTCGAGAAACGCCGAACACATGTACTGGTAGAGACGGTAAAACGTGGCGCTGCTTACGGAGATACCAAATGCGCCGGGGAGGCGATGCATCTAGATGCTATCGCCTCCCCGGCTAGTTCGATCTGATTCTCGCAGCATTTGTTTACATACATGTCCACGAAGTTACTTGATAATTCGGCGTGACTAAGCGCGCACGAGAACTGCCTGAGGCGGCTCTCGCATGTGCTCTGAAAGAGCGAATCTGCGGACATGATGCCGCAAGGACGATGAAATAAAGATGAAGGAGGGCAGAGGCCGGGAATGCGAAATTCAAGAGGGGAGGGATGAAAAGAAAGAGCGGCGCCTGCGCGGCGCCGCTCGAAAGATCATGTTGAAATTTTATACAGGTACGTACTGACGTGCCCATTCCACCAACTGGGGCGGAAGATCCCACTGATGATCACTCCAGCCTTTAGAAGGCCAATCAGCAACCCGCATAATCTCTTCGACGACTTCGCGCGCTTGACTCGGGTCGCTTGCGTCAAAGGGTGAGTCATCCGTACAGACCACGGCGTAGTCTGTGGCAAACTTTTTTTCCGTACGCGCGATCCAAGTATGGGCTGCAACGACTCGCCTCGCGCTTCTCGGATCAACGAGCAAAATGATCCGTCTATGGGGAAGATCGAGTTGCCGGATCAGATCAATGCTGAAGCGGGAATTCTCGGCACCATTCCGAGCACGATGCTCGTAGGAGAGCACGTTCGGAGGAATATTGTGCGTATTGATGAGCAAATGGGCTTGATGCCTAGCTTCTGAGCCTAGCGCTCGAGAGCCTGCGCCGCTGCCTTTTCCGATCCCGCCGGTAAGCAGGATCCATCGGGGGTTATGTTCTCTATAGAGTCGGGCGGCGGTTTTGGCCACCCGGGGATCTTCTCGGCAGAAAACCAATATTCCGTCTACCGGTGAGAAATTTTTATGAAGGGTTAGTGTGCCCTCCATGGTCATGTACCTTGCGATCTCAACGAGCTTTGCGCGTTCGTCCAAAACACCCTCCTTTTGGGTTTCGAGTTACGCGAAAAAGAATTAGAACACAGAATACCGCTAAATAAAAGTCATCGCCCAGCAGTTCGCTACGGATTTTCACACCCTGCCTGCTCACCGTATGGGACGCTATCGGAACCATTCAACAAGAATGTCAGTAACTTTGTCGCGAAATGGACCTTCTTTAATGCTGTGCGGAGCGCCAGGCATGAGTTTATGCGTCAGTTTCGATTTATTGGCCGCAGGCCCTTACCCCGCCCCTTGGGGCGGGGCTCCATGGAGGAAGGTAGTCTGAAGGAAACCCTCGGTTTCCTTCAGGATAGAATAGCCGCATGGTCGTCACGCGGAGTAATCACAATGTCCATACAGCTCACTACCACCTTGTCTTTCCCGTCAAATACCGGAAAGCACTGCTGTCTGATCACATAGCGAAAGCGATTCTGGAAATCGCAAAGGAAATCGAGGAACGGTACGAAATCGAATTTGAAAAGATAGGGACTGACGGTGACCACATCCACATACTTTGCTCTTTCCACCCGAAGTACAGCGGCTCCACCGTGGTTGGACGATTCAAGTCGATCACTGCACGCGAATTGTTTCGGCGATTTCCAGAATTGCGAAAAGATCTCTGGAAAGGAGAGTTCTGGAGTGACGGGTTCTACCTCGCCACCGTCTCGGAACGCGGCAACTGGGAGACCGTCGAGCGCTACGTGGCGCAGCAAGGAAAGACAAGGAGCACCACCACACAACTACGCCTCTGGTCATGACGACCACTGCGCCCGGTCATACCCCGCCCCTTGGGGCGGGGTGGTTGATTATTTGCGCGCACGTCAGTGCGCTTTGTGCACCCTTCAGGATTCGGTCAATAGCAAGAAATCGTGCCGTCGCACGTTTTCTTCTCTCGACCCTGCTCGGACATCCCCGCGTGCTCGCGGGGCCCCAGTCCTCGCCTTCGAATCCGTCAGGACGCTACAAAATTATGGTCGAGTGACGCAGCGCGTCACACCCCCTAATTTTGTGCATCCTTCAGGATTCGAACCTTACAGGTTCAGTACACCTTTGCGGTTTGCTCGCGGCACAGCCGCTCTCAAACATCGCAAAGGTCTTCGAATCCTGAACACA
>JAGVDT010000044.1 GCA_020058565.1 Minisyncoccota bacterium
CCACAGAACGCTAGACTGTTCTAGGTCCTCATGCCGACAAAAGGAAACCCCGGGCTTTGCCCGGGGAGGAGGTCATTAGTCAGTAATTGACGGCGTAATACTTAACTCAATCGTCCAAGCCAATCCGCTCCACCTCCCGAGGTAGTTTGTCCGGACATGTTATAGTGCTCGCCCCGAGTCGATCTATTTATGCCTGAACCGATACCGTCAAGCAGCGCTGATGACAAAATTGCCAAACTTATCGAATTGGCGCGGGAGTATTATCCGATGGAAGAAAAAGCTGCGATCATCAAGTTTACCGAACTCCTCAGGGTCTGCGACATTCGTGGGTCCAGACATGCTGTTCATCCACATGACGGTTATCGAGTCTACATTTCACGTCGTGCACTGAAACACTTTGTTGAAGAGAGGAAAGCTGATTTGAAAAAAAGACACACTGACGAGGAGGCTCTACAGCGCATCTGCGACGCTATCGAATCGATTTGCGATGTGGTAATAAACTTCGAGAGATATGAACTTGAGCCTGACGAAGGGAAGCACTTCTACACAAAAGATTCCGTTATGGCGGGGATTCCTTCTCTGCGGGTCCTTTTGGAGTCTGACTCTGAGGACGAGTGGACATTGGAGATATGCTCGATTCACTTCACAAAACCTCGGTCCAAAACTAAAAAAACCACCGAATAGGTGGATTTTCTTAGATGGTAGCTCGGGGCGACGGCAGGTTTTTACACCAGTTCGCCCATGAGTACATCGTTTTATTGATGTCCGCAGCAAGCCGATTTTCTGTCGTCAAGCTACCTATGTGGATACTACTCGAGATACATGAAAATTTCAAGAACTTTTCAACACTTCCAGGAAGCTAATAAGGGACCAAGGGTAAAAGGGGTGGGTTTGACTTGGGGAGGGTTTTCAGCTATATTTCACGGGCCTCTCAGGGGGCCTTATTTTTTACCGCTTAGACGGTCGAAGAATAGGGTCACGAGTAGGAGCTATCCCTAAGGTGATCCGCAAGGGCACCTGCAAGAAGCTCCATAAACTTTCTCCTTTAGGGGCCAAATTCTAGGTAGTCGGGCAACCCTTCGACTGCGCTCAGGGTTAAAACAACCAACATGGCAAAGAAATCGTTGATACACAAGGCTAAAATTAAACCTAAATTCTCGTCTAGGAAAGTAAGACGTTGTTTTAAATGCGGCCGACCTCGTGGCTTTATGAGGGATTTCAACCTCTGCCGCATCTGCTTCCGCGAAGAAGCCCTCGAAGGCAACATTCCGGGTATTAAGAAATCCAGCTGGTAGGCAATAGGCTATAGCTTCTAGCTTCAAATACAAACACCATGACAAACGATCCAATAGGAGACTTCATAATCCGCCTCACCAACGCAGGGGCAATCAAGAAAGCCTCTATCTCGGTGCCTTTTTCTAATTTCAAAATGGCCGTTGCTGAAAAGCTCGTATCCGCTGGCTACATCTCTGCCGTAGAGAAAAAAGGCAAGAAAGTTAAGAAAACGCTCGACGTAACCCTCAAATACGATCACCAGGGACAGCCGCGCATTTCTGGTGTTAAACGCATTTCCAAACCTGGCCGCCGCATGTACCGATCGGTACTCGACATCGTTCCTGTCCGCTACGGTAAAGGTTCACTCATATTGTCTACTCCGGGCGGCGTCATGACCGACAAAGAAGCAAAAGCTGCAAAGGTAGGAGGCGAAGCTTTGTTTGAGATTTGGTGATGAAAAATAACGAGCGAAGCGACTATATTTTTCTCACCCAGCACCACTTTTGAAACTAAACCTACCATGAAAAACTTCAATCAAATCACAAAACAAGCGAATGGCGGCACAGTCTGCTGGCACTCAAAAGTGGTGCTGGGTCTAAGATTTTCTAAGCTCGCTGCACTCGCTAATAAAATCTAAGATATGTCTCGAGTAGGAAAAAACGCAATAAAAATCCCAGCAGGGACAGAGGTTAAAGTAGCCTCTGATGCCATCACCGTGAAAGGGAAAGGCGGCACGCTTTCACGCGCCGCGCATCGCATGGTGGAGGTCAAAGTGAACGGCTCTGAGGTAACGGTAGCTCCGGTAGGAAACACCCGCCTCGCGAAAGCGCTCTGGGGTACGTACGCTGCGCACGTTCGCAACATGATCTCGGGCGTGAATACTCCTTTTGTAAAGAAGCTCCAGATCGAAGGTATCGGTTACAAAGCCGAAGTGCAGGGCAAAAACTTGAAGCTCGCTCTTGGTTTTTCACATCCGGTACTCGTCGCCATTCCGGAGGGCGTGGCTACGAAAGTCGAGAAAAACATCGTCACCATCGAAGGCGCAGACAAAGAGCGCGTAGGGCAGTTCGCAGCAAGCGTACGCGCACTCAAAAAGCCTGAGCCGTACAAAGGCAAAGGTATCCGCTACGAAGGCGAAGTGGTCCGTGAGAAAGCGGGCAAAAAAGCAGCATCAGCAAGCGCATAAGCACCGAGAATCAAGAGACAAGAAATAAAAAATTCCAAATATGAAATCAACATCAATCAAAACTCTCCGCCGCGAAGCCAGGCATGCGCGTGTCCGCGCGCGCGTTAGCGGCACTGCTGAGCGCCCACGCCTTTCGATCTACAAATCAAACACTCGTTTGACCGCGCAGATCATCAACGACGACAAGGGCATTACACTTGCCTCTGTTGATTCATCCAAAGAAAAAGGCAAGACTCCGCGCGAACGGGCTGAATCCGCTGCCGCAGCGCTGGCAAAAGCGGCAAAAGGCAAAGACGTCTCCAAGGTCGTTTTCGACCGCGGCGGTTTCCAGTACATCGGCACGGTCAAAGCTTTTGCAGATGCCGCGCGAGCAGCCGGATTGGAATTTTAGCTGAATACTGTATACAGAATACTTAATACTTAATACATATCTTTATGGCCGACGAAAAAACACAGGTAGATGCAGTACAGAACGACATGGCAGCAGTGCCAGTTTCTGAGCCGCGCGAATCAGAGCGCAAGCCGTTTGAGCCGCGTGGCCGAGGAGGCCCTCGCGGACGCGGCGGTCCTGGCGGAGGCCGTGGAGGACCGCGCCGTGGCAATAGGCCTGACGACCGCGAACGATCAGAATTCGCGCAGAAACTCATCGGCATCCGCCGCGTGGCGCGCGTGATGGCAGGTGGCCGCCGATTTAATTTCTCCGCCGCTATCGTTCTTGGTGACAAAAAGGGTCGCGTAGGCGTAGGCGTCGGTAAAGCTGGCGACACGCAGCTCGCAATAGAGAAAGCTACTCGCGCTGCAAAGAAAAACATGATTCTACTCAACTTGACCAAAAACCGCTCCATTCCGCACAACGTCGAGGCGAAATACTGCGCTTCCATCGTAGAGATCCGTCCCTCGGCCGGTCGCGGATTGGTGGCAGGCTCCTCAGTACGTACCGTGCTAGAGCTCGCAGGCGTAACTGACGTTACTGCAAAAATCCTCTCTCGCTCGAAAAATCCGATCAACAACGCCCGTGTCGCCATCGAAGCCCTCCGTGGAGTCAGTGGTCACAAATAACAAGCACCAAGAAACAAGCACCAAATTAAATCAGAACTATGTCCAAGACACTATCTACACTCACTCGCATGACCAAGCGCGCATACCGTCGCGTCGGCCGCGGCCAGTCTTCGACGCGGGGCAAGACCAGCGGACGCGGCGGCAAAGGCCAGACCGCGCGGGCCGGCAACAAGCGCCGCCCTGAGCTCCGCGACATGATCAAAAAGCTTCCGAAGCGCCGCGGCTACGGCAAAAACCGCGCTCGCACAGTAGTAGCCCGCGTCGCGCTTTTCCCGGTACCGCTTGAAGCGCTCGAAGCCGTTTTCCCGGCGGGCGCAGAGGTGACGCTTGCGGCGCTAGCCGAGAAAAACGTCATCCCCACGTCTGCCGGCCGACCAGTCAAAGCCAAAGTACTTGGCTCCGGCGAACTGACAAAAAAGCTCTCAATCAAAAACATTCCGGTCTCAGCGTCTGCAAAGATTGCAATAGAAAAGGCGGGAGGCACCATAGGATAAATTTCCAATTTCCAATTCTCAATTTTCAATCAAATTCCAAGAAAGAAATGAATTAATGAAAATTGAGTCTTGAAAATTCACTGAAAATTGGAAATTAAAAATTGAAAATTCAAAAATATGTTCGAAGCCTTCACTCGAAAAATAAGATTGGTTGTTGAAGACGAAACTTTGCGCACGCGCATTTTGTTTGTGCTAGGAGCGCTCGTCGTTTTCCGTCTTTTGGCTGCGATACCGATCCCGGGAGTAAACGCGGCAGCTATCGAGGGCTTTTTGAGCAACCAGTTCGTCGGGCTTCTCAACGTATTTTCCGGAGGCGGCTTTTCCAACCTTTCGATAGTCATGCTCGGCGTATCGCCCTATATCACGGCCTCTATCGTGATGCAGCTCATGACGATACTCGTTCCGAAACTGAAAGAAATGTACCAAGAAGAAGGCGACGCAGGGCGCGCGCGTTTTGCGCAGTACTCACGCTATCTCTCAGTTCCGCTCGCGTTCATACAGGCGTTTGGTTTCTTGCTGCTATTGCAGCAGCAGGGAGTGGTCACGTCGCTCGACTTCATGCAGTTTGTGACCAACGTTTTCATCATCGCCGCGGGTTCTATACTCGTGATGTGGATCGGTGAACTCATCACGGAGTTTGGTGTGGGCAACGGCGTCAGCCTCATCATCTTTGCAGGTATCGTCGCGACTTTGCCGAGCCAGCTCGCGCAGCTTATCTTCGCGTTTGACCCTTCGCACATCCCGGCATACATAGGCTTTTTCATCGCAGGCGCGGCTATCATCGCCGGGGTCGTGTTTATCACCGAAGCGGAGCGCCCGATACCGGTTACCTATGCGCGCCGCGTTCGCGGCATGAAAGTCATGGGAGGCATCTCAACCTATCTTCCGCTTCGAGTAAATCAGGCGGGTGTTATGCCGATCATCTTTGCGCTCTCGATAC
>JAGVDT010000111.1 GCA_020058565.1 Minisyncoccota bacterium
AGGTCTTCCATTTTTTCTTTGGCGATGTCCTCTACCTGCTGTTTGGTCAATTTGGCGATTTTGTTCTGAGGCTTTGTGGAGCCTTTCTCGATACCGAGAGCCTTGAGGATGAGGCGGGATGCTGGCGGCTTCTTTACGATGAAGGTAAAAGTGCGGTCTTTGTAGACGGTCATCAAGACCGGGACGGTCTGCCCCATCAAAGCGCGGGTCTGAGTGTTGAACTGGTTAACGAATTCGCCGATATTGACGCCTGCAGGGCCGAGTGCGGTACCTACTGGTGGCGCAGGCGTAGCCTGACCAGCCTTGATCTGAAGTTTGATTATTTTGGTGATTTCCTTTGCCATGTCCGGGGGATTATACGCTAAAAATCCGTAAACTCAAGCTCTCGTCATATCTTACGCCTTGTATCTTGTTTTATCCGAACCCGACCTAGTAAGACCCGGAGTGGCGTGGTACGGTGCTCAAAGTACCAGGAACAGAAGGAAGCTAGCGATGGATGACGGAAAGATTATCGGCCAAGGCTATCGGATTTTCTTCTCCTTCGGCACGGCAGCCGCCAGACACGTTTTCGAAATAATTCGTCAGGCTATGGGCGCTGAGAACTCGGAACAAGCTGCCGCGCGCATTGTATCGGAGTTCATCAAGGAAGAAGGGTTTGAATTCCGCGATGACCCCATCTCTGTCGAGTTGCTCAGAAACTTCGGTCTTACGTCATCGGGAAACGTTTCGACGTTGAAATCGAAGGACTCGATCCAGATCATCCTGCCAGCAACAAAAGACCCCGAGGCCATCAAAAAGATCGCGCAAAGATACGGTGTCGAAGGAACGGCAGAGATCGTCCGTCTGGCTCTGTTGCGAGCTCATCGGAAATACGCACAAAAGTGAGCCAGGGATGACCGAGCTCATGGCAGAAAGGGTCAGCAGATGCTGGCCCGTTTCTTTTTGGTTAAATCTTTTGTACCTGATCCGCTTCAAGTTCTACGGGAGTCTCGCGGCCGAACATTGGTACGAGCACTTTAACCTTTCCTCGCTCTTCGTCAATCTCCCCTACTTTGCCTTCAAGGTCTTTGAAAGGACCATCGATGATTATAACTGCGTCGTCGAGTGCGAGGTCTATCGCGTGGCGCACCTGGTCGCCGCCAGCGCGTGCGAGAATTTTATCTACTTCGGTTTGCTCAAGCGGTACTGCCTGGTTGGCGGTACCCACGAATCCCGTGACCTGCGGCGTGTTGCGCACTACCGACCATGCCTCATCCGATGCGATCATGTCCACGAGCACGTAGCCTGGGAAAATCTTTTCTTTGGCTTCGACTTTGCGGCCGTTTTTGATTTTGATCTTCTTTTCGGTCGGTACTACTACCTGGAAAATCTTTTCGTGCATGCCGAAAGAATCCACACGCTGTCGGAGGTTCCTAGCGACGGCGTCTTCATAGCCTGAGTACGTATGTACCGCGTACCAGCGTCTTTCTGTTCCGTAGGTTTGCTTAGTCATACAAGCTAGTTAATAGTTAGTAGTGCGAGTTGGTAGTAAATACGTTTATTGTGTGGTGGTCGGAGCGGCCGGCGTTATGGAGATCGGCGAAGTCGAAGCGGCAGGCGGCGTCGTGATCGTCACGCCGGGATTGGCCTCAACAACGCTCTTCAAGGCACCCGTGAAAATGTAGTCAAACAATCCTAGGTACAGAGAAACGAAAATAGAAAGCACAACAACAAGTACGGTAAATACTATAGTCTGCGACTGTGTAGGCCATGCCACGTGGCGAAGCTCTGCGCGAGTGTCTTTTAGGTAGTCGATGAAACTCATAGGATTAGCGATTAGGGTATAGCGTTTAGCGTATAGTAACTTTCGACGCTTTCCAATTTAAAAACCCCTCCCGGGGCCTTGAATGCAAGTATACTCCCATTCGGACAAAAGTCAAGCTGCCCCACGACACGCGGAGCAGCTCGGTATTATCCCCGCATTCAGTCCGACAGTCTCGACTCAGGCACTAATTCGATGGGGATTTTGTGCCAAGCCAAGGTAACGAACATTGTCCCGCGGCTCGCGCTCCTTTACCCAGATTTTACGGATATTTCTTCTCTGGGTTTTTATCTCCCTACTGTGTCCCTGCGTCAGCGCCTCGCGATAGCGGAGTATAGCGTTGTGCAAACGTTCATGCCACCCTGTATCTTTTTGAGGACACCAAAAGCGGAACTCTCCGTCATTGGGTTTTAGAAGGTCTTTTTCGGCTTCGTTCGTCAAAGATCCGCACACAGGGCACTTCACGATTAATGATGTGCGCACATGACACCAAAGTTCTTCGGTCATTGCTGCCTCTCCTTTTACAAAACAAACTCTAGAATATATTTTTTCCGCGAAGAGGCAACCGTCACAGCCGGCCCGCCAAAGGCGGGCCGGCGAAGTTTAAGCTAGAAGCTCGTGCCTAATCCCTGCAGCCTATCTGATTTCGTAGGTTACCGAAACGTTCGAGGTGATCTTATTTTGCCCTACCGCTATTTCCGGTGCTGGAGCAGACTGCGCTGCCGCGCCTCCCGCATCCATCGCCATGGTCTTTGCGTACAGATACGGCTGATAGCCGCTTTCACTAAAGCCGACGACACGTACGATGCTGACGCCGAGCTGTTTGGCAAGTTCGTTTGCCTTCGACCGCGCGTCGGTTATCGCCTCTTGTCGGGCGTCTGCTTCAAGCTTGGTCTGGTCGTCGATGGTAAAGGAAAGCCCTGAGAGATTAGTGGCGCCTTTTGCGCCAATACCGCTCAAAAGCGCTCCGGCTTTAGTAGTGTCGCGCACTTTTACGGTTACCGTCTGACTGACATCAAAGCCAGTAAGGGTCTGCCGGCCCGGCGGACAGTATCCGTTCCGACACGCAGCCTCTCCGTATTCGTAATGCGGATTAAGACTGTAATCAGTGGTTTGAATGTCTTTTTCGTTTACGCCTTCGCCTTTGAGATACGCGATGATGGCATTGCCCTTGGTATTCACCTCGGTTTGCGCCGTTGTTACATCCTTAGCATTTGAGACCATTACGCTGTAGCTAAAGGTCGCGGTATCTGGCACCGCAAATACTTCTCCGTCTCCAGAGACGGAAATAGTGTTAGTCGCCGTGACACCGGAGCCGATAAACCTGAACTGCTTGAGCTCCGACACGGCGAGTATCAGGAGAAATAGCGCCAACATTCCGAGCGCTACCGCAGCTGCGTTTTGTATGAGCGGGGGCGGCACGATATGCAGCTCCCTTTTTTGCATGTCATCCATAACGGATTAGATGAACCTATAATGATTAAAGTCTACCACTGTTTTATACGCAGCTCAGGAGAATTGGTAACAATCCCGTTATTGCAACAAAATCCCCATGTCGCCGTATACCGACATCAGCTGAGAGATCACAAACGGCAAAAACAAAAGCGGCAAGAGTATGACCGCGAGCGTAATGATCCCGGTCCAGAGGAAATATTTGCGAGTCTGCTCCGCAGAGGCGTAGAGGGCATCGATCTTCTTTTCGAGCTCAGCAAGCTTTGCCTGTACCGGATCCATGCACCCAAGTCTATCGCACCGTAAACTTCCCAACAACCTGAAAGGCGGTAGTATACTGTGTTTGCCGACGCCAATCTCATGGATTTTCTTGGTCCACTTTTGATGTTTCTCGAAGCAAGCAAATACCCACTTTTATTTATTGGGTGCTACGTCGAGGGTACCGTCGTAATGATGGGCACCGGCATACTGTGGCAACAGGGGTTTGTCGATTTTTGGCCTGCGTTTATCACGCTTTTTTTGGCAGATTTTCTGTCGGATTTGATGTGGTATTTTATCGGCTATCATGGCGCGCGCAGATCCATGAACAAATGGGGTCATCATGTGGGGCTCACGACTGAAAACATCAGACGCGTTGAGCAGCGCTTTCACGATCACCACACCTGGATACTTCTTGTCTCGAAACTTACCATGGGCTTTGGGCTCGCGGTCGTGACGCTCACTACTGCGGGCATGCTGCGAATACCGCTCTACCGCTACGCGCTCATCAACGGCCTTGGCGCCCTGGTCTGGGTTTCCGGCATGATGCTGGTCGGCTATTATTTCGGAAACGTCCTCGCACATGTCCCGCGCGAATTTCAGATAGGCTTTGCTCTGGCGGTGCTTGCGCTAGCTTTCTACGGACTGCAACAGCTCAGCAAGAAATTAGCCAGCTCTGACTGGTAATATGCATATAAAATCCGAAATTCGAAGCACGGAATCCCTATATGGGCGCGCTCATCGGGCTGTAGCCGAGGCAAAATCTAATTATCAAATTACAAAGCCCCAAATGAATTTTTTTGAAATTTCCAGTTTTAATACTTTGAGTACGATTGTTTCGGGTTTCGAAATTCGGATTTCGGATTTACAATAACGCTATGCCAAAGATTTCGATCGTGATCCCCTGCCTCAAAGAAGAAGGCTATATCGAAGGCACGGTACGGCAGTTCGAACGCCTCACGATCCCCCACGAAGTCATCGTTTCCGATGGCGGCTCCACGGACCGCACCGTCGAGTTAGCGACTCCGATTGCGGACAAGGTCGTCGTTAAACACGACCCGCACCCGATACCTGCGCGTCAGAGAAACGACGGAGCGAAAGAGGCGCGTGGAGAATTCCTTTGCTTCACTGACTCAAGCGTGCGCATTCCGGATATCGACGCTTTTTTTGAGCGCGCAATGCGGAAATTCGTACTCGATCCAAAACTCGTCGCCATCACCGGCCCGCAAAATATATTTCCTGAGATAGAAACATTTGCGGACAAAACATTTTTAGGACTTCAAAACCAACTCATCAGATTTCAAAACAATTTTCTTGGTCGCGGCGCAGGTACCGGCAAATTTATGCTGATGCGTCGCAGCGCTTTCGACAAAATAAACGGCTTCAGCGAAAAACTTGTCGCTGCCGAAGATCTTGATCTCTACGCTCGCCTATCAAAAGTCGGAAAAACCCGCTACTGCCCCGACCAAGCCATCCTCTACCCCGGCAGGCGCGAACACGGCCTCGGCTGGCCAAAACTTCTTTGGATTTGGACCACCAATGTCATCTGGGTTTGGATATTCGGCCACACCTGGGTCAAAGAATGGAGACCGGTACGCTAATTGATTCTTCATTAATCTATAGCATAATGCTGGCAGCGGGTTTGGGCTTTTAGTATCTCGTAGCCTGGGAGGACGCGCATGAGCGCATTCAAGAAAGCTCTAAGTACTGGTGGCATAAGCATGGCCGCGTATATCGGCCTTGCAGCGGCAACAGTGGTCACGGGATTTGTCCCATGGCCGATAGCTTTGGCCGCGATTGTTCTGGCATTGCTGGGGGCTTCCTAGCACCGCCTGATCTAGACACGAAGAAGAAGCGAGGGGCCCGGTTTATTCCGAGCCCTTTCGATTTTATGTTGATTTTGTGCGCATAAAAACTGCCCAGCTGATACACTGTGCGATATGGGTATCGAAACTCCAAAGCAGGCGAGGAATGATTTTGAGAAGCAATTTTCATCGCCGAAACGCTTGAACGCATTTGGGGCAGACATCAATGTTCTAAGGCTTGATCCCAAAAATCCGAAGAGTGAAATCCCCATATTTCTGGCTGAAGCATTCGTACACGGCAAAGAGGCTTATAAACACTCTATCGAAGCGATCTGCAAGCGTGGGCGAAGCGTTATTATCTACGATCAACCGCGCGAAGGCGGAGAACTAATTTTGTCGGATGAGGTGCGCGCGAGCATTAAAGAATATTTAGAAACATGTCCGGAAGAAGTGCGCGCAGCTTTAATTCTGCTTGAGTCCCTACGGCAGCAAAAAATTTCTCGCATCGATGTCTTGGCTCATTCGAGAGGATTTGCTTATGCGGCCATAGCAGCCTTGATAGACGACAAGAAAGCAGAAATTGAAGCGCGCATTAATTTTACTAAAAAACGCCCCAACATTATCCGTGGAATTGTGGCGTATGGTCCGTCCGGGCTCATTGGCGAAGATTCGATGCCAGCAATTGTGGGGCGCACGCTTATGCAAAACTTTACCCATCCTGAGTGGCCAAAGCTTTCAGAAGAAATTTTTGAGGAAATAAATACAGACGAGATGAAAAGAAGACGTTCGGAAGCGGAGGCAAAAGGAATGTTTGTATATGGCGAACCCACAGAAGAAGGTAAGAAAATTGCTCAAGAATCTGGTCGCGAGCTTTTGAAAAGCCAGGTTTCGCTTGTAGGAGGCAGCCTGACTCGTTCCTATGCCGAGGCACGAGGACTCACATCATTGCAACTTCAAAATGCAGTGAAAAAGCTCCGCTCTCTTGGGATTCAAATTTCCACAATGCGCGGCAACAAAGACACCGTTTTCCCAACCGAACGATCCCAAGAAAATATTCGAGAACTCAGAAATTACGGTGTCAGCGATATTACGATTGAGGGAGAACACAGCTCGCTCGTTTTTGATCCGAGAATTGCAGAGGTTGCAGAAAATGAATTCATGCTTCAAGAAGATCGGAGAAAAGCTTCGTCCGAGAGTTTGGTGGAACGTCTAGACGCAATCCCAAAGCAGTAACTAAAGACGAAAAAGAGGGGTCCGGATTCACTCCGGCCCTTTCGCTTATGTATTTGATACATAAGTAACCGACCACCGGACCGAGCTCCGGTGGCTTTGGGTTTGCCCGCGGTGCGGGCGACTCATTGCGTGGAAACGTATCGTTCGTGGAACCCTTACTGGTGCCTTGCGTTCGAAGCCGGCGGCGGAACAACGTCTCTTCCCGTGGCTTACGTTTGACTGGCAGTGCTGGAGGTGCGGCGTCGCCTTCAAACGGACACTCCGGCTAAAGCCGGAGGTTTATATATGTAAACAACCGGGCGCATAAAAATGCGCCCGGCAATCTTTTTCTGCACGGCCAACAATCTGCTCATTAGCCAAAGAAGTATGTGAGGACGATGACAATACCGACCAGAGTCAACACGATGTGCGATGCCGCCAAGACAACCTCATACCCCATCTTGGGCCACGGGTTCCACTCCTTGTCTTCCAGGCGCAGATGCGGATGCTGCCCTGCCGCCGCGTGGCCGACAAGTACGCACACCGCTCCGGCAGCCAACTGCAAAGGCATTCTGTCGAACACGAGGGTTACACACATCATGGCAATAATCGTTACGATGATCGCCATATGCAGGACGTGGATCCACCCGACGAGACTCATATGCCCCGTTGAATGTATTTTGTCTTCGGCAACTTCGGCATGAGATTGGATGATCGACGTATCTTTCACCCAGGCGTCGTTTGCCCACCAAGCAAGCCATATACTTGCTGTCGCAATCGGCAATAAGACCCAAAGCTGCGTGACCCATTCGCCCCAGTACCTCGCAGCAAACAGCGCCAGAAGCAGATGAACAACGAGCACATCGTTCCACATGCCGTAATGCGCAAAGTACGGCATACCCCGCTTGATGCCTGATGCGCGCATTTGTCTAACGGTTAGCATGCCGCTAGACCATGCGGCTAGCGCACCCAGTGCCCAGAACGCGGTTAGCACGATCCAGATAGTGACGCCAGATTTAACGGCCCACATTTTACACCTCTAGTAGTTGTGTATCAGTCCAATTTTAACCACTAACTTTTCACAACATTTTTGGAAAAATGCAAGACTCCACTAGAGTCGATAGATCGGTTTGAGCGCGAGCACGTAGACATTGGCTAACGCAAATACGACA
>JAGVDT010000077.1 GCA_020058565.1 Minisyncoccota bacterium
CTCCCCTCCATGACGGCACGTATCCTCCAGCTTCTCGAGAGGATGCCGTTTGCCGTGCTTACTGGACGAGCCTTTCAACAGCTCGATGCGGACTTTTTGAAAACGCTTGCTGATTCGCCGCATGCCGAGCGCGCGTACCTCGTTACGAGCGGCGCGGCAGAGGCATTTACCTGCGAAGAAAATTCCTGGGTTTCCGCGTATGCGTTCAAGCTTGGCGACGACGAGGTGACAAAGATACGCGCCGCCATCGACGCAAGCCTGAGCGAAACCGGCGTGCTCGAAGGCCTGCCGTGCTATGGCGAGCGCTACCTGAACAAAGGCTCTCTGTTCGCGTATGCGATGCTCGGGGTACCGCTTCCGAAAGCAATAGACAGCTCATGGGACCCCGGCAACGCCCGCCGAAGCAAACTCTGGCACAGCCTGAAAGAGAAACTCCCCGAATTTGACGTTGTGATGGGCGGGATGACCTCCATCGACATCACCAAAAAAGGCGTCAACAAAGCCTATGGCATCGGCTGGCTTTCCGAACGGCTAGGAATTGCGCCCGGAGACATTCTTTTCGTCGGCGATGCCCTGTATCCCGGCGGCAACGACGAAATAATACGGACTACCGGCGCTCAAATCCGCGTCACGTCCGGCCCCGAGGAAACAGAGCGCATTATCGAGGAGCTGCTCGCACGCTAACGTGTGCTCCAGCTGCGGTTTCTCAAAGTGAAAATCGCGTAAAGCCCGAGCCAGCACATCACGAACTGATTAAAGAACATGTAGTGCACGAGCCCCGGCAGCCGCTGAGGACTGAAAAAAACCAGCGGCAAATGACGGACAATCAAGACAAGCAGGAGCGAAGGCAGTACGCCCGCAAAGAGAAAGAACGGATCAATGATGCTATAGATCGCAAGCAAAAGCACCAGTCCAATCGAAAGCAGCGGCAGCGCAAGCTCCCATACCAAAATGTCCAGAAACAGAAGCGGCTTGACCCGCCACATAAAACTCATCGCGACTATCGCTTCCTGGTAGAATCCTCTTTTCCAGCGAAGCTGTTGTCTGATAAACGTCGAGTAGGTGGCGGGTGTCCGAGTATACGCCAGGGCTTCGCCAACATAGACCACATCGTGTCCTGATCGTAGAACGAGATTCGCAAGATGACGGTCGTCGGCAAACGTGCATGCTTTGCCGAGAAAATGCTGCCGCGCCAAATCTAGCGCCAAAGACTTCAGGAGCTCCGCGCGATACGCGCTCAATGCGCCGGAGCAGCACGGCACCATGCCGAAGGTCGATTGGGATTTCCTCTGGATATTGAGAGCGCTCCAATAGTACGCGGCAACCATTCGCGTCAGCAAATTTTGCTTCTCGTTCGATAGCCGAATGTCGCCGGTCGAGGCCCCAACTCTGGGATTGGAAAGCGGCTCGACCAGGCGCACGAGCGCATACTTGTCGAGAAGCGTGTCACTGTCCACCAGAACCACATATGCATGGTCGCGCACGAATTCCCGGATCGCCGCCGCGATCGCAACGCGTTTGCCGTGGTTTTGCTCGAAGGTGCCCACCCAAACATTCGGGTGCTCTTCGAGTCTTCGGAGCGCGGCATCTAGCTTTGGATCGGGCGATCCGTCGTTGACGAAAAATATGTCTTTTACCCCGTCAGCGGCGAGTATCGATCGCGCGGTCGCTTCTACCACCTCGGCGTCTTCGTTGAAAACAGGCACAATGACCGCAATCCTTTCCCCCGCGTACGCGCTATGCGGCGCGGCGCGGGCATCGCCGATGAAAAGCAGAATGAAAACATACCACAGGTGCGCCACCGCCAACGCTATGTACAGAGAATAGTAGCTTTGCCAAATGTTCTCGGCCACGCCGGTGACCTTAAGCCCGAGGAGGAGGATCGAAAGCCCGATAAGGAGGAGGAGCCCAAAATACAGCATCCACTCCCGCCAGAGCTGCATAGCTAGCTGACCTGCGAGCTCACAATAAGAATAATCAGCTCAAGAACGCTGAGTTTCGCGCAATGCACGTTCGAGGCCATGTTGTCGAGCTCTTCGTACGTCATCGATTTTTCCGGCGTATACACGCGCAGAGTTTTGCCGGCGTCCTGTATCGTTTCCTCCTGGTGAGACATCTGGCTGCGCACGCGCTCTGAGTCCTCCGGAGAAAGACCGCAGATCATGCGCTCCCGGTCGGCGCGAATGTCCAGGCGAGCCAGAAGCTTTTCAAGTATCGTCTGCCGCATGTCCTCGACCACCACGAAATTCTCGTAAGAGGCGAGTTGCGGGTTCTCGGCAATGGCCTGCGAGTACGCATAGACCTTGCCGTACATGCCGGCGAGAACCACGAACAGCGTATACAGCGTCAAAATCAAAAACGCAAAAAACCAGAAAACCCTTTTTTTATAATTATGAGCGCGCATAAGTCATATATGCCTATTGCGCCCTCCCGCGCACAGAGAGGACCCCTGCTAATACGCTAAATCGTACCACCCCAAATGCCCGCATCCCGGATGCAAGTCGGGATACGGGGATAAACAGTGGATATGATGGGGATACGTTTCCTGTGGCTGCTACTCCAGATCGAGGGCATTACCCACTCGTCCCAAATGCACAACAGTGAGAGTTATCGCGTCACACAAATGGCTGTGGCGCCCGGAAGCGCTGGTTCGTGCGCCGCGGCGGCTTTTGGCGCACACACAGTCACCCGGTTGGTAGCGTCGTGCTCTACAGTGTATCCGGAATCCGCGCCGCTTGCGCAGTTTGCGCTTTTGATCGCCTCGCCAACGCCGAGCGCTCCCGCGCCATCCGGGTCTGTCGCCGGATCCACTACCAAGGCCGGCATATAGGTGGGCACGAGAAGCGCGCAGATGTTTGCACCGGCGGAGCCAATTGGCGCTGCAGTATCGTCAGCAAGTGCGTCGATTGGGTGAGGCAAAAGCCCTTTGTTGTCGGCAATGTACTGGCCCACGGCATTCAAGATCGCGTTTACGTTGGCGGTGCGCTGCGAATTGCGGGCCTGAGCAAACTGGCGAGCGGGGTTGATTGCGATGATGACGATGGCTGCGAGTATGGCGATGATACCAATGACTACCAAAATTTCGATGAGGGTAAAACCCTTCCCCGCTCTCTGGCGGTACCTCGTGACTGCGCTGTTTGACCCCATACTGATAGTGTTGTCCTAAAATAGTAATTGCCCGTCGCCTGCATACCGGCGGCATCGTAGCATTTTACGGCTCCCGCGCAAACGCGAAACGCGGCTTACAACGAGGCTATTGTACCCGCATCAATACTGCGGATTCGGGCTGATCACCTGGTCCCAGCTGCCGATGGAAATTGCGGCTGCAGAAATCACTGCGCCGGGCAGAGGTGGAGGCGCCGGCGGCGTCCATTCGTCCGAGTCGGTTGGACTGTACGCGCCCGAGAGCGTTTCGCCGACATGACACGACGGGTCGTCGATATCGACAAACGAATCACCGTCGTCATCTGCCCCGTTTGCGCACGCGGGCGCCGCCGCGGGACATATTGCGTGCCCGATGGTGTTGAAAATGTCCGCAATGGACGCAAGGCTGGTCGGTGGCACGATAAAGAAATTGTCTCCGTCGTCATTCTCGAGCTCTGCATCTATCACGGTGTAATACACTTTCACCGCCACGGCATTTACCGAAGCGCTCTTCGTGCCAGCGCAATCCGTGTTTTCGAGCCGGAGCACAAAGTTGCCGTCAGAAAGTTCTTCCGAAGTCCATGCGCGGCCCCAAGTGTCGCTGGCGCTCCCGACCACACTCACTACTTCGACATCGCCGAGCGAAACGCTTTTTGTGGCGCTTGTCCAACTGCCGCCGCCGTTCCAAGACAGACTTGTTTCGATCTCGCAACTCTCTCCTTCCGGCTCAGTAGAAGCCGAAAACCCGGTAATGCTTGCTTCAATCCCTTTTAGTATCGCGTCGCTCGGAACCGCGAAGTTGAAATTGCCGTACCCTTGCTGGTGGCCGCTGGTTGCGTCGGAGGCATACGTACTGTCAGCGCTGAATGCATGCGTCGCATTCGTCCAGGTGTTTGGCGCATGCGCCGCACTCGGCGGCAAGAAACCGGAGTTTGCGTTCGTGGCGCTGTTGTCCTCGGAGCCGGCTTCTGCGTAGCCGGGTACCGGCACCGATCCGCTTGCAAGCTGCGCCATGAGCGTTCTCTCGTCCTGAGTTTGCGCGTTTTCACCGTCATAGAGGACCGTATATACTTCTACCCCGTCTGCCTTTGCGAGCTCTGCCGCAGCGAGTGCGGCATCTGTTGCATCGGAGGCCGGATGATTCGTCTTTCCGTTTGAAACCAATAGCAGGACTTTTTGATTCGCTGCGTTGTGGCGCACGCTTTCGAGCTCCTCGTGCGCCCCCGCGATCGCTTCTGAAATATCAATACAGCCGCTGAGTCCTGCGCACGTGCCCCCGGCGCCTATCGGAGCCGTGATCGAATCCACGAGCGACTTCAAAGCGCCATACGAAGCGGAAAGCCACCCGGCATCAGATACGTTCGCGTACGTTGCCGGCGATATGCCATAGGAAACGAAACTGCCGACGCCTATTTGCGGATCAGAATCCGCGAGATCATAGAGATCAATAAGGCCCCGTGCGGCGCTACGTTCGTGGGCAAGGTCAGTGGATTGCATCGCAGGCGTGCGATCGAGCATCATCACGGTATCCGCGCAGGCCAAAGCCGGCGCAGGCGTCACCTCGATTGTCTGCGTGCACGGCGCCGAGAAAACGCCGGCATTGCTTTTTGCCCGTCCGATAAACTCAACCGTACCGGCGCTCTGCGCGATAAAGGTTCGTGTGCCGCTCTGTGCATCTGCGGGGTTTGCAATAGCCTGAGCCGGCGCCGGCATCAACGCGAACTCTATAGAATTGCCCGAAGCGCTCCACTGCACGGTTATCGGGTCTCCGGCCTGTACCGTCGTCGGTGTCGCCTGGAGGAGACACACCGGCGCGGGTTGCGTTACGGATTCAATCGGATTTTGCGCGGTAGCAGTGATTCTCGAGGTGCTCCACGAACCTCCGACGGCCGGGTATTTTGCCGCCGTATATATAGTGACCTGTTTCTTTCTGGTGAGCGGATCTTCGGCTGCGTGCTCTACCGAACGTATGATGCAGGTTTCTGATCCGACTGGTACGACATCTCCGCCAGAAGCCGGGACATACTGGTAGTTTTGGGCTACCCGGAGAAGCGCCGCGTTGACGCAGGACTCGGAAAGTCCGAGTGATATGCGCTTAAACTCCCCGGCCATAGCGTCGAAGCGCGCGTAAAAACCGCTCGCGGAGGTGGAGTACATGAGAAGCATCAGCGCAGCGGATAATATCACGGTAGAAGTCAGCGCAATGAATCCTTTTTCTCCGTTTCGACGCGCGGGATTTTTCATATTACCGGCGCAGATATTTTTTCGTATAAAAAGTCTGCGCGTATGGGATTGCGTCACTCGCACGCGCCGCTACCGTAAATGACGCCGAAACGCTTTCGGGATTTATGCCGTCGCCGGAGGCGCTCTCATACGTAAAGCAGCCGCTCGGTGCGCAGGTTATCTCAACGTTGGAGTTGTTCAGCGTTTCCTGCGCAGAGCTTGCCCGCGCGATAGTGAGGTTTGGGCCGCTGTGCGCTATCACGATCGGATCGCCCGCGGAGGCGTCGTATTTCGTCACCGAAAGCGTCTCTGCGATATCTATAGTGGCTGCATCGCCGTCGTTGGGCTGGTTGACGCGCAGCGCTCCGGTGAGGGCCCAGTCGATCTTTCCGATGAGAAAGCTCCCTTCTTGCTGAACCATGGCCTTGGTTTGGTTTCGCGCTCCCGAGCTAAAAATCGCATACGCAGATACCAAAACTCCCGACATGATGATGGCGTAAATAGCAAGATAGATCAGCGTTTCCATGAGCGTAAATCCGCGAGCATGCCGGTGTGTGCAGCGCGTGTTCCCGACCTCGACAGTGTGTTTGACGTGCTTCATGTCCCGGGTTTGATCACGGCGAGGTGCCCTCTGCCGGAAGCATCGTTTGCCGTGATGTACATGCGGTTCGCTTCGCAATCCATCGAAGGCTCCGTGGCGCTGCCGCTCGCCGGAAGCGCAAGCGGCGTATTCCATGAGGTGATGCTCGCCGGATTGTCCGTGCGATAGATGCGCAGGTGCGTGTTGGTGAGGACAAACGTGAGGTAGTCGCGCTGGATGACGGCGTTTACGCTCGAGCCGACATCAAAGCCCCCAAGCTCGCTTAGCGCCGAGCCGGGATTTGCGTTCTCCAGTATATGCAAATCATAGCCGGCATTCGGCACGGTTTTGCCCAGATAGAGTTTGTTGCCGAGCAGATGCACGCTCTTGCCGTTTCCCGCGCCGGAGGCCGCGTTGAATCCGCCGGCCAAAGAAATAGCGCCGGGATCGTTCATGTTGAGCGTATGCAGTTCCTGCGTGTTTGGTGTGGCAATGTACGCGTACGTGCCGCGCATCGCTATAGAATTTACGTCGTTGCCTACCGCATAAGATCCCGCCGCCGGAACAATCCGCGACGAGATGGAAAACAAAGCGGCGAGTTTATGCACGTCGATTACATGAAACTCCGGGCCGTTGCCCGCGCCCGTCGAGACAAGACCGAGCAAAAGGTAGCCGCTTCGGTAAAAAATGCTTTTTCCTTTCGCCGAAGGGCCTTTCACATACGGAGCCGTCGAGCTTGCGAGCATGAAGTTGTATTTTTCGGGCGCGCCCCACGAGGCCGGCGACGTGACGTTGATGATGCTCAGCTGGCCGCACTGTGATTGGGTAACGGGATTGCACGTGCTGTAATTGCTGTTTGACGCCGAGGCCGAATATGCATAGAGGTTTCCGGTGGCGGGGTCTTCGGCGACGCGCACGGCATGTAAGCCGCTCGTGACCGCGCCGTTTTCGTTATCGGTTTTTCCCAAAAGCGCGGGATGTGCGGTATCGGCAATATCAAACACAAACAAAGTCGGCTTGTTCGCCCCTGAAACCGCGCTCGCCGTGACATAGAGCCGGCCTTTATAGGCATCAACGTCCGAAAGCGTATAAATGCCCGAAGCATCATTCACCAGCGCAGCGAAGTCGGTTGTCGCATTTTCTATCGCCGGATTTTTCCAGTCGCCAACGACGCTTGACTCGCAGGTGTTGCCGCCGATCGGCGCATCAAAGTTAGAGATGAGCGTGGTTATTTCCAGCGTGCTTGTCGAGGCGTGCGCGTTTCGCCAGGCAATCCGCGCGGTCACTTCTTTGGTCAGAAAATCCGGCAAAAGTCTCACGGTGAGCGCTTTTTCGTATATGCCCTCCGTGCTCGACGCTGTTGAACTGACGAGGTGAAAATCCTTGCGGGCCTGCGCCTGCGCCTCTTCGAGCAACTCCTGTGCGTGATGCATGGCTTCGGCGCCCGTTTCGCTCCCAATGAGAAACGATTGGCTGCCGAAAGAAACGATCACGACCGCCGAAAGCACCATGGTCAGTATGGTCATTGCTATCAAGAGTTCGATCGTGGAGAAGCCGTTTTTCATATTAGTTGCTCCACACAATCTGCCCTTCCTTCCCTATCGTGATCATTGAAGCGCGGCCGGTCGTATCCGTAAGGGTGATGGTGCCGCCGGACGTGGTAGCCGACAGCTGAGAGAAAACGACTTCCGTCACGCTGCCGCCGTACGCGATATTTGGGTTCGCCTCAAATACGGCGTCGACTTCGCTGTCACGCGCCGCATACGAGTGCCCCTGAAAGGCAATAAATCTGTCCGGCTCGATTTTGACGCCATGCGGTTTGCCGTCGGTGCAGCCCGAGCCCAGGCAGATATTTCCCGCCGCCTGGGCGCGGGCATGCTGGAGAGCGCTCACCAGCACTTCTTTGTCCGAATGAAACAGGTACGAACGAAACGTATCCATCCCGAAAAAAGCCGTCATGCCGCCGACGAAAGCGACAAACGCCGTCACCAGTAAGACCTCGACCAGAGCGAAGCCCTTACTGCGGCGTGAGTTGTTGGGTGATTCCATATATCGGCGCAATTATAGAGATGGCTATGAATCCGACGACGACGCCCATAACCACCATCAAGACCGGTTCGAGCATCGTCGTGAGGTTTTTTGTCAGATCGCTGACTTCCTCCTCGTACATGTTGGAAACGTACATCAAAGAGTCGCTTAGGTTGCCGGTTTGTTCGCCTACCATGATCATCTGCGACATCAGCGGTGGGAAGAGCCCCGGACGCTTCAGTAGCGCCGAGGAGATTTTATTGCCGTTCATAACCTCGCGCTCGATGCCGCGAATGGCGCTTCGGTACGCGAGGTTTCGCGTGCTGTCCGCGACTATCCCGAGAGCCGTCACTATGCCAACGTCGCTTTTCAAAAGCAGGGAGAGCGTGCGGGTCATGTTGGCCAGGTTGAAGTCTCGGCTCAGAGTGCCAAAAAGCGGCAGCCCCAAAACAAATCCGTCTACCGCGAGGCGAAACGCATGGTGGCGAAGCGCGAAGCCGAACGCCATTGCCGCTCCGGCCGCGCCGAGGAGTGTGAGAGCGCCGTGCTGAACCAAGAAGTCGGAAAAAGCCATGAGGACGCGGGTTGAGGCGGGCAGTTCTGTCCCAAAACTACTGAAGATCGGCGTTATCTTGGGAAAAATGTACATCGTGAGAACGAGCGAGATCCCGATAGTGGCGAGCACGATCAGAGCCGGGTATACCAGTGCCCCGAGCACTTTTTTCTTGAGCGCCTGCTTCTTTTTCAGCTCCTCTGCCAGATAGTCGAGGTTTTCGTGCAGCGTGCCGGAAGCTTCCCCGACGCGAACAATGCTGATGCAGAAGTCGCCGAAAATGTTGTGGAAAGACTGCATGCTCACGCTCAGCGTTTGGCCGCTTGAAACACCCGCGATGAGGCCCGCGTATATATAGGAGCTTGAGCGATTCTGTCTCTGGCTCGATAGCATCAAGAGAGACTCCATGATCGGTATTCCGGAGCGCAGCGCCATCGCGAGGCGCTTGGCGAAGTGCGCCTGCTCCTTCGTGTCAAAACGCATAAAAGGTGGCCGCCGGGAGGCTTTCGATGATGCGTGCGCTACGCTCGTAAACGCGACAGCGTTCGCGCTACGAGTCGGTGCGGAGAATTGCTTGTCCATATGCGCGTTACTCGTGCCGCAAGCGCAGCACTTCGGGAATGGTTGTCGCGCCGGACATAGCTTTCTGAAAACCATCTTCGAGCATAGGGATCATCCCCTGCGCTATCGCGACGCTGCGGATTTCTGCGGCAGATGCCTTGCGCAAAATGGCCTCTCTCACCGGAGTATCGACCTCCATGACTTCGTGTATGCCGACACGGCCTTTAAAGCCCGTGTTTCTGCAAACTGCGCAGCCCCGTCCGACAAAAAAAGTATCGCCGGCCTCGAGGAGCCGGTCAGGCACTGTTGCGCGCAGGCTTTCGCGCTCTGCTCCGGTGAGTTTCCGCTCGGCTATGCAGTGGCTGCAAATTCTGCGGACGAGCCGTTGGCCTATCGCGATGTTTACCGTCGAGGCAATGAGATACGGCTCGACGCGCATGTCCAAAAGGCGCGGAAGCGTCGTCGGCGCGTCGTTGGTATGAAGCGTCGAGAGCACCAGGTGGCCCGTAAGCGCGGTGTTTACGGCCAGACCTGCTGTTTCTGTATCGCGGATTTCGCCGACCATTATGATGTTTGGGTCTTGCCTGAGCATAGAGCGCAGGCCGTTTGCAAACGTAAGGTTGGTGCGCGGATTGATCTGGATTTGGTTGATGCCGCTTATCGCGTATTCGACCGGGTCTTCGATGGTGATGATCGACACTTCCGGATGATTGAGTTCTTTTACGAGGGTATAGAGGGTGGTGGTCTTGCCTGAGCCCGTGGGGCCGGTGGCGAGTATCATGCCAAAGGGCCTCTTGGCGGCGCGTATGATTTTTTCTTGATTAGCGCTCGTAAAATCCAAAGTCTCGAGCGAGTGTTCGCGAGCCTGTGAAGCCAGGAGCCGCATGACGCCGTTTTCGCCATGATACGTTGGCACTATCGAAACGCGGACATCCACGGCGCTCCCCGAAACAAGCTCCGCGCGGAAACGGCCGTCTTGCGCAGCCTGATGTTCGTCGGTGCGAAGCCCGCAGAGTATTTTGATGCGCGCGATAATTTCATGTTGGTAGCGTTTCGGGAGATGGTGCGTGTCTCTCAGGACGCCATCGACTCTCAGACGCACCAGCAAGCCGTCTGGCCGCGGGTCTAGGTGTATGTCCGAGGAGCCGGCGGCATGCGCGTGTTCTACGAGCAGATCCACCAGGCGTATGACAGAAACCGTCGGCTGGTTTAATTCGTCGTCCAGCGTCGTTGAACGCCCCTCAGATACAGAAGGGTTTCGGGATGGTGCTTTTTTAGAAGCGATGTTCGTGATGGTAGTGAAATCCATGAACGCCTAAGCGCAAAGACCTCCATCCCAGCAGGCTGCCCTTGACCCCCTAGCACAACCGACTTTACCCTAGTTGACTCCCGAGCACAAGCATATAATAGCGAGGAAATAAGCCATATTATTGACAACGCAAAAAGCCCGTCCAGCTACATTTGGCGGGCCTTTTTGCGTATGTGTGCAGTCTTTACTGCGTGGTGAAGATCAGCTGCGAGCTGGTCGCGGTGTTGTTTGCGGCGTCTTTTGATTCCACTACATAGTGGTACGTCGTCGAAGCCGTGAGGCCCGTGAGGCTAAAGAGATGCGATGCGGTAAGCGCCGCGTTGTTTACGCTAAGCGCAGAGTTGAGGTCCACGGGATTGCTGGTCGAATAATAGACTTTGCCGGTAGCGTTTTCGTTGGTGTTCCAACCCACCGTCGCGGTCGTAGAGCCGATCCCCGAAGATGAGACTCCTGATATCGCCGGCGGCGTGTTGTCAGGACTCGTCGTGGTGAAGACGCCGTTCGAAGACGAGGCGGTGTTGCCCGCAAAGTCTTTTGAAATCACGCGGTAGTTCACCGTAGAAGAAGATGCCAGGCCGCTGATGGTTACGCTGTGCGAAGTCACGTAAACCGACGTCGGCGAAGTCATGAGCCCATAGGGAGTGGTGTTGCCGTATTCGACTTGCGAGGTCGCCGGCTCGTTGGTGGCCCAGGTAAGCGTGGCTCCAAAAAGCCCGATGCCGGTAGCCTGAACATTCGAAATCGCCGGTGCAGTAGTGTCCCCCGTCGGCGGTGGCGGAGGTGGCGGCGGCGTAGTAGTGCCCGAGCACGCCCCGAGCTTATCGCCGTGTCCCAGATGCGCCAGATACGCGGCGGGCGAGACGTAAATGGTTACTTTTTGGTTGTTGTACTTGTGGCAGAGTGTAATTTTTCCACTCCCCGGCACGAGCTCGTCTGCCGTCGGAGCCGAGTTTCCCGGCACGACAGGAGTCGTCGAGGCAATGCCGAAGAGGCTGAGAATTGACTGCGGAATGCCGCCTGAGCAGGTAGGAATTTCGCTCATACCCATGCGGTCACGTTCGCGGTCGAGCTTGCGCTTCCATCCCTGCGGTTTTTCGCCGTTTACTACGAGCGCACACACGGTGCCGTCCTGCACTATAATAGGATGGCTCTTGAGGAAGCGGTTGAGGGCATTAAGCGTCTGCGGGCCCACACAGCCTGTCGGAGTAAGCCCCGTCATGCGCTGGAAACGCTTCACGGCTTCGCGAGTTTTCGGACCATAGTACCCGCTAATAATGCCTTCCGGAAAAATCGAGGAATCGGCTGCGAGGATGGTCTGGAGTGTCGCCACGTCGTCGCCGGTAGCGCCGCATGCGATTTGGCCGCGCAGTTCCTTTAGGGTTGCGTTCATTTCTTTCCGGGCAGTCTGCACGTTTTGCTGGGCCGCTTTGAGCGCGGTAATTTGCGCAGTGAGTGTCGCTATCTGCGCCTGCAGCTGCGCGATCAATGTCGCGACTGAAGTCGACGATGTCTCTGCGAATGCCATTGAAGGCATGAGCATGGACGCCAAGAGCATGGAAGCCACTAATCTCTTTACCATATATTGTACTGTTGGATAAACGTGTAATAGTGAGCGTCGCCGCTCGAGAGTAAGACGACGTGAACATGGCCTCATTACAAGCTCTCTGCCAAAATTGCAGGGGGCCACAAGACGCCAGATCCGGCAAGCCGGGGCGCCATACGCGCCCTCGTAACAAGATTCCTCAATTCTGTCCTCATTTTATTCTATGTATCTTATTCTTCCTTTAGAGCAATATCCCTCGCCACCCTCTTCTTTTTGCCTGCCTGATAAGTAACCGACCACCAGACTGAGCTCCGGTGGCTTTGGGTTTGCCCGCGATGCGGGCGATTCATTGCGTGGAAACGTATCGTTCGTGGAACCCTTACTGGTGCCTTGCGTTCGAAGCCGGTGGCAGTACGATGTCTCTTCCCGTGCCTTACGTTTGGCTGGCAGTGTTGGAGGTGCGGCGTCGCCTTCAAACGGACACACCGGCTAAAGCCGGTGGTTACGTTTAAGAACGCACACCCCGGTTTCACCGGGGGGTTATAGATGTAATTAGCAAATTGGCGCACCTGCGCCAATTTGCTAATATGCCGGTCTAAAATTCAATAATTCATCCAGGGGTCATATGTCATCCAAAGCCGCAGCCGGACGTGCCACGAAACGCGCCCTTATAAAAATCTTAGAGTGGCTCTACGAAGGCAATCCCGCAGATGGCATTGACGTGAGCAAACTGTACTACCTGAAACGGCACGGATACCTGCAAAAAAGAAATGCAGAGTATACTCTTTCACTTAAAGGAAGAAGCACCTTATCGTGCCAGGCGGTATGGGGGTTGAACATCCCCTCGCAAAGCGTTTGGGACCGCAAATGGCATTTGGTTTTGTTTGATATTCCGGTTTCTAAACAAAAAGCGCGTCATGCGTTTCGCAAACGGCTGAAGAAGCTTGGCCTAACGCTTTACCAAAATTCTGTGTGGGTGTATCCGTATCCTCCCGAAAAAGCGGTCCGCGAAATCGCACACGCTTTGGGTCTGCATAATTGCGTGTCATTTGCCACCGCGGAGTCAATAACGGGCGAGAAGCATCTGCGCATGCAGTACAACCTTTCTTGATCGTTCCAAAATTAGCAAATTGGCGCACCTGCGCCAATTTGCTAATTTTTGCTCCTCGTATTTTCTGTAGACACTTCGGGTATTTCTGCAGACGCTTCGGGCATTTCTGCAGGCGCTTCGAACAATAGTGCGTAGGATAGAAGATACATAGCGAACGGAGAGAAAAAAGCTGGCGCGTAGCGAAAGTCATGCGAGACAGACAGTGGGTTTCGATGCAGATACTCCAGACGAGCGAGTCTTAGGAAATTCTGAAGAATCTTGCACGTATGGATATTTTTCTGAATCTGTTTCCATTGACGCGTGTCAAGTTTTTCCTCTGAATATTTTTTCCTAGGCTTAGATTCGCAATTTCCACAAAGTTATCCACTGAAATTCGAATGTGCCTTCACCTTTCATTCATAAATTACTGCTACTGTTTATTTGTTGCGAGTGCGGGGTTCGGGGGCGTGAGCACTCTTACTCTTTAATGCGCAACGCGTTTACGCATTCGATGGTGCGGAAGGATTTGTAAGATGGACTGTCGGCGCTCGTCTGAGACAAAGTGCGCGGACATGAAGTCTTAGAGGCAGGTCGAGCCTTCGTTGCTTCCTGTACTTCCGATGTCCGCAGGTGCCACCTTAGGCGGTCTATCCCCGGGTGCAACCTGCGGAGCAGGATTATTAAAAAATTAGAAAAATAAATTACAAAGAAAACATATGACACAATTTCTCAATGCGAGGATTCTTGTCGCTCTGGCGATGATTGTCTTCGTGGGAGCCGTCACTGCAAGCGCCACGGGCGCTTTTTTCAGTGACACTGAAACCTCGACCGGCAACACCTTCGCCGCCGGCGATATCGACCTCCAGATAGACAACGAGAGCTACATTACGGCTACCTCTACAGAGGGGGCAGGACCTTCAAACTTGATTTTCTGGCCAGCAACGTCTTGGGCGATGAATAACCTGACAAATCAGTTGTTCTTCGACTTCTCAGATGTAAAGCCGGGCGACCTTGGCGAAGACACCATCTCAGTCCACGTTGGCTCGAACGATGCATGGGCGTGTATGGCGCTCGACACAACCACAACGCCTGAAAATACCGTCAACGAGGCCGAGACGGAAGCGGGAGACGTTACGCCGGGAGTTAATGAGGGCGAACTCCAAAATTACCTCCACTTCACATTCTGGGAGGACGATGGCGACAACGTCTTTGAGGTCGGCGAAACACCGATTCCGTCTCTCGACAACGTTCTCGCTTCTGCCCTAGTTGGTCAGTGGCATGTACTTGCCGACTCCGGTAACGGACCGGCGTTAATCGGTGGTGCCACAAACTATGTCGCCAAGGCGTGGTGTTTTGGCACACTTGCAGCCGCACCGGTCGCGCAGGACGCAATCGGCCACACGGGCAATGGTGTTGGAGACAGCACGAACGGCCCGCTCGTTCGCGGTACCGGCTTTACGTGCGACGGTTCCGGCTCGAACAACGTCGCACAGACTGACGGCATCACGATGGACGTCGCTTTCCAGGCTATCCAGTCTCGAAACAACGCGCAGTTCTCGTGCACGAGCTTACCGCCACTAAACGCACCTACCACAGCGACTCTAACGCTTTTGAAATCTGTCGTTCAGGACGCGACAGAGCCGGTGGCAGACACTGCCTGGACCCTCACCGCATCAGGCCCAACGCCGCTTTCAGGCGTTGAAGGCAATGCATCCGTAACAGCGGCGGTTGTTAACCCTGGCGCTTATACGCTTGGTGAGAACAGCGGACCCGCGGGCTTCACGGCGTCTGACTATAGCTGTGTCGTCAATGCCGGCGCACCAGTCGTCAGCAACAACCTCAACCTCGTTGCAGGTGACGTTGCAGTTTGCACGGTAACTAACTCAGAGAACACATTGGCTTTCTAGTTCCCTAGCAGCCGAATCCGACAGAATGCAAGCGTTACGCCTTCTGTCGGGCGGGCTGCTCGAGAAGAGTCTTAATCTAACGACTCAATCCAGTAGCAAGGTCATTAATAAGTCTCCTCCGCCAAGGCTTCGGCGGACCGGAGGGGGTAAAGAAATTTTATGAGAAAAATATTACTTAGTGCGTTCATTGTGCTCGGCGCAGGCGCGGCGCTTGCCTCCGGTGCGACCGGCGCGTTCTTTTCAGACACCGAGAGCTCGACCGGCAACACCTTTGCCGCAGGTGCTATCGATCTCAAGATCGACAACGACAGCTATTACAACGGCAACAGATGTACGTTCCTGGGCGAACAAGCCACGTCATCTCCAGGCTTTTACTGGCAAGGGCCCAATGCCTATCCACCGGCGGGCTCTCCCTGCAACACGAGCTTTCCTGAGTCGGACCTCGACGACGGGCTCGTATTCTTCAACTTCCTGGACTTAAAACCCGACGACGAAGGCGAGGACACCATTTCTATCCATGTCCAAAATGACGCCTGGGCCTGCATGGATTTGACGCTTACCTCGGACGACGACAATTCCTCGACCGAGCCTGAGCTTGCTACCGGCGACCCGGAAGACGTCGACGGCGACGCATGGGACGGCGAGCTGGCGAACGCCATCCAGATGTTCTGGTGGGCGGACGACGGCGACAACGTCTACGAAGAAGGCGAACAAGACCTCTCCGGAGGCGTAAAGACTCTCACTGACCTTGCTACTACCACCGGCTCCTTCTCCATCACCCTTGCCGACATGAATGGCAATGCCTGGGGCGGCCAAGACCCGCTTCCTGCAAACCAAACTGTGTACATCGCGAAAGCCTGGTGCATGGGCGCGCTTACTCCCGCTGCACTGGCACAGGATGGAGCCGGCACCGACGGCCCGCAGGCCCCCGGTCGCGAAGGCGGCGGCTTCACCTGCAACGGCACGCTTCTTGGCAACGAAACGCAGACCGACTCCGTAGAGATGACGCTGATGTTCCGCGCTGAACAAGCCCGCAACAATCCGAACTTCAAGTGCAACCCGCCGCGAGATGAAGACCGCTTCGGCACGCTTACGGTCAACAAAGCTCTCTTGGTTTCCACCGCAGGCATCGAGGTAAACGACTTTACCCTCCACATCGTAGGACCTAATGGCGACATGGTGGTTACCGACGAAGTCCCGGTACCGAACCTCCCGGCCGGTATGTACCAGGTGTACGAGCACATCACCGGCAACGTCGGCGGGCACACGTTTACCACTACCTTTAGCGGCGCATGCACCAGCGGCGGCGGAACACCTACGTCGACTCCGTTTGCCCTGGCCGCAAACGACAACATCACCTGCAACATCCTGAACAACCAAGTCGGAGACGGGATCGGAGACTGATTAACGGCAATGCGGCGCTCCGCATAGCGGAGCGCCGGTAAGAAATCCACGGTATGAGCGGAGCGCTGACAAAAATAATATTGCGCGTAGCTCTCTTGATGGGAGTCTTGTCTCTCGTAACGCTCGCGGCGTACGCGAGCCATTTCGAGCCGGGTGCGACTTTCGGTACCTTTACGGTAAACGGCATCGACCTGAAGATAGACTCCAAAAGCTGGTACAACGGCGTTTCCGTTCCGAGCGCGACGTGGGCGCTCAAGGATTTGAAGCCGGGCGTCGACAAGTTCTTCAACTTCGACGACATAAAGCCGGGGGATTTCGGCTGCGAAGTCATATCCATGCACGTCAAAAAGGGCGATGCGTGGCTGTGCCTGAATTTCAAGAATCTCCAGAGCAGTGAAAACGGCGTCAACGAGCCGGAGAGCCATGAAGACCTGGGCGGCAACGGCGAGCTAGCAGACAACCTGCAATTCTTCGGCTGGCTCGACGACGGCGACGGCAAGTACGAAAAGGAAAAGGTCCTCTTCGGCACGTCGAC
>JAGVDT010000024.1 GCA_020058565.1 Minisyncoccota bacterium
GCGAAGACATCATCGAACGAGTCAAACGCGAACGCTACGTCAAAGACGCGACCATTGCGGTTAATCTCCAAAACGGCATCTTCACCAAGCTCGCCGACGGCCGCTACGCGCTCGCAAAGTAACAGCATAGAGCTTCGAGCTTCGAGCGGCGAGACACAAACAGCAAAGCTCCGTTTTAAGCTCGCAGCTCGACGCTCGCAGCTATTTTGAGTGGTAGAATATCCGAATGGCGGCAAACGGGCATGGCGATTCCTTTCTGAAACCAATAAGCGACGCTTTTAAGAAAAACATTGCTGAATTCGATCCTTTCAGCGGACTTGATCCGGAAGCCCACCATGGTTTTATCGACTGGGTGGGGGAATGGGGCATTTCCCGCGGATTCGTAATGTCACTTTTCTTCCTCGGGTTTCTTTCGATTCTGTCTCTACAGATACCGAATCTCCCGGTATTTATATTCGGCTGGCTCGTCGGGACCGCGCCGGTCTGGCTTCCCTGCGCGCTTTACTGGGCGGCTTGGAAGGCCTGGATAAATTTCGTACGCTCGGAGTATGTGCACCATCTCGACAAAGTGGTTCTCGAAGTGCGCATTCCGAAGGAGATCACCAAATCACCGCGCGCCATGGAGCTGGTTTTCAACAACCTTTGGGCTTCTTCGGGCGAAGTCAGCTTCATACACCGAGCGCTCCATGGCGGCACCAGACCCTGGTATTCGTTTGAGATTGCCAGTTTTGGCGGTGAAATACATTTTTATGTGTGGTGTTGGGCGAACTATCGCAGGCTCGTGGAATCTTCGATCTACGCGCAATATCCTGATGTGGAGATCGTCGAAGCGGAGGACTATATGTCGAAGTTTCAGTATGATCCAAAAAGGCACGTCGCGCGCGTCGGCGATTATATGCTGCGTGGCGCCGGCGACGAGTATCCGCTCAAGACCTACGTCGATTTCGAGCTCGACAAAGACCCGAAAGAAGAGCACTACGTCGATCCGCTCGCGACGGTTTTTGAGGTGCTGAGCAACCTAAAGCCTACCGAGCAGGTCTGGATTCAAATTTTATTCCGGCTCGATGCCAAAGACGGCATCATCGCGCGAAAAGGAAGCGGCTGGAGAGAGCGCGTTGAGACCGCGGTTAATAAACTTCGCGGAGAAATGGTCTATAAGGCGGATCCCAATGACAAAGGGTTTCCGAGACCCACCTGGAAGCAAACCGAATTAATGCGTTCTATGGAACGTCAGCTCACCAAAATGCCGTTGCAAGTTGGTTTTCGCTTTGCCTATATCTCTGAGGGCACGCTCCATGGTCCGACTTTTACCGCCATACGCTGGATATACAAACACTACAATTGGCCCAATTTTGCGCAGTATATGCGCAGCGGCCGCGGTCATGACCCGATAGATTACCCCTGGCAGGACTGGCATGACTATCGCTGGATTCTCATTACGAGGCGGCATCTCGATGCGATGCGCCGCCGGACGTATTTTCACCCGCCATGGCAGCAGCCGCATTATATAATGACGCCCGAAATACTGGCGAGCCTCTACCACTACCCGCATACGGCGATCAAATCGCCGGGTCTGCAGCGCATTCAGGCCACGAAGTCCGAACCGCCGCCAAACCTACCTAGGTAGGTTTGGAAGTAATGTATGAAAAAGCATCAAGCATTCAAGTTTAATTCCTCGATACTTTGGCACTGATACTTATTTGATACTTGCTACTTGATACCGGATACTTATTAAACATGTATTCTTTCCTGAGACAGCTAAAAAAATATGTCGATTATGTGGTGAACGTGGAGCATGCCGCCTCCTTGCGGTGGCGCACCAACGTAAACCGCCGCACCATTCTTGTGCTCCTGTTGACAGCCTCTCTCGGCCTGTTTTTTTATATGACAATGCTTCGGGCGCCCGAAGATTTTCCCGTCGATGAGCTGGTGAGCGTGCCGGAGGGGCAGTCGGCGTCACAGATAGGCGAAACCTTGCAGGCGCAAGGCGTGATACGCTCACCGTTTATTTTCCGCGCCTTGCTGGTCGTTTTTGGAAACGACCGGGGCGCACGCGCGGGGGATTACCTTTTTAAGGAGCCGGTCAGCGTCTGGAGTGTCGCCAAATCAATTGCCGAAGGCAACTTCGGCCTGGTACCCGTACGCATTCGTATACCCGAGGGCGCAACCACGAAGCAAATGATGTCGCTATTTGCGCCGCCACTAAAGAGGTTTGACCCAGAGGCGTTTTACGAGAAGGCGCAGCCCATAGAAGGGTATCTTTTCCCGGATACATATTTCTTTTTGCCGAATACCGACGAGGACAGTGTCATACAAGCGATGCGGCAAAACTTCGACGAGCAAGTCGCCAAGCTCGATCCGCCGCTTGCATCCTCCACGCGTTCAGCGAGCGACATCATTAAAATGGCGTCTATTCTTGAAAGAGAGGCATACCACACCAAAGATCGCAGGATGATCGCAGGCGTCCTCTGGAACCGCATAGATAGGGACATGCTTTTGCAGGTTGACGCTGCTTTTCTGTATACGCTCGGGAAGGGCACGTACCAACTTACTCGCAAAGATTTGGCGGAGGACTCCCCGTACAACACCTACAAGTACAAAGGATTTCCTCCGACACCGATCGGCTCTCCGAGCCTCGACTCAATCCAGGCGGCGCTGAGTCCGATAAAAAACAGCTATCTGTATTATTTGGCCGACAGAAGCGGGGTAACGCACTACAGCCGCACGTATGACGAGCATCTGGAGAAAAAAGCGCTGTATATCGATTGATGAGGCAATAACTGTACATATACTGGCGTGATGGCAAAATGCAAAGACCAAAAGGCAAAATGTAATGTAAAAGCTAAAAATGTCGGCATTTTACATTTTGACTTGTCATTTTGGTGTTTGGTATTTACATTTTGATATATGGATAAAGTTTTTGTCGGGCTCTCCGGGGGCGTCGACAGCGCAGTCTCCGCTGCTCTCCTCAAAGAGCAGGGCTACGATGTCACCGGCGTCTTTATCAAAATCTGGACTCCAGAGTTTTTAGAGTGCACCTGGCGCGAAGATCGGCTCGATGCCAAGCGCGTTGCCGCGCATCTGGAAATTCCTTTTCTCGAGATAGACCTTTCTCAGGAATACCTGGACGCAGTCGTAAAAGACATGGTGGAGAATTACAAAAAAGGTTTTACGCCGAACCCTGACGTACTCTGCAATCGCGTTATAAAGTTCGGCGCGTTTTCCAAATGGGCATTTGAGAATGGCGCAGCATACGTAGCCACCGGGCACTACGCGCGTATCGAAAAACAAGGCGAATTCCTCAAGCTTCTCAAAGGGGCGGATCCAGCAAAAGACCAATCATATTTTCTGTACTCATTGACCAGCCATGACCTCGCAAGGGTCGTATTTCCAGTCGGGGGCTTTTCAAAAAAAGAAATCCGCGCAAAAGCCGAGGCCTACGGCCTGCCAAACGCGGCGCGTCCCGACAGTCAGGGACTTTGTTTTGTCGGCGATGTGCCCATGCAGGAATTTCTTGGGCGCTTTATATCGCTCACGCCCGGAAAACTTTTAGGTGAGGGAGGGACGATTCTGGGCACGCACGATGGCGCCGCGCTCTTTACCATCGGGCAGCGTCACGGGTTTCGTCTTGCTTCAAGCGCACCGGCGGGACCGTACTATGTGGTGGCTGTTGATGCTGCGGCTAATACGGTAACCGTGTCTAAGACAAAACAGGACACCATGCATCGAAACGCCGCCCTTACTGATGTGCATTGGATTAACGAAAGCGTGTCAGTTGTTGATGCCGTGGCACGATATCATGGGGCTCCGGTGCGCGCCGAGATATCCGGATCGCTCGACGCCTATCGCGTGGAATTCGTCGAGCCGCTCCAGCTCACGAGGGGACAGTCGCTTGTGTTCTACAAGGGCGATGAATGTCTCGGGGGAGGGATAATCCAATCGGTTAGCTAGGTTTTTTCATCGTGATAACAGGCCGCGGGAAAGAGACGCGAGCGTCTGTTTGATATTTGAAACTTGGTAGTACATCCAGAAACTTCCACGGGATTTTCCGTGCAGGTAGTTGCGCCTGATATACTTTCGATATGGGTCCCGTTAGAAATATCGGATGCGCAAGTTACGAACAGCCGGCTAGGTCGACATTATTCGCAACAGTGGAATTGGGCGTACTCTCTGATGGGGTCGCATCCATTTCTATACGCAATGGATGACGCGCTGCGCCAGGCCGGGTGGATTTGCGTAGTCGTCGCCGCGGCTGCCTACATCACGTTTCTTTTTTCCGACGGCACGTTCAACAAAGCGGCGCCCGTGACTGAGCCGCTCGTGGTGCGTGACTCCATACGCAAGCACGAACACCACCTCACCGGAACCGTAAACCTCAATTCGAGCTGCGACCAATTATCGCTCGAGGTCAAACAAGTATCGCAAACGGTTTACGAGCTTGAATTCGAGACGTGGCCGGACCCTGCAGTAATCTGTAAACGGGGTCCGACGCCGAGAAATTTCGACGTCGTAGTTTTCGCGCCGTCAGTGGGCGTTCGCTTTACCGCGACGCTCGACAAAAACCCTCTGTCTATCGCGGTATATCCGTCGTTAGCCAAGTGATTTGCTATGAGTATTCAAGTCACCAAATCCGACGGTGCGACCGAGCCGTTTGATCCGGCCAAGCTCGAGCACTCACTGGAGCTTGCAGGCGCGTCCTCTACAGTACGGGCGCGTGTGCTTGCCGGCGTACTGCACGAGTTGCAGCCGCTGATGTCTACCGAAGACATATATCGCCGCGCTTTCGACATACTAAAAAAGCAGGACGTGCTTCCGGTGGCGGCGAGGTACTCCGTAAAGCGCGCGATTTTCGCGCTCGGGCCTTCCGGTTTCCCGTTTGAACAGTTTCTGGGGGAGATTTTGCGCGGGCATGGCTGGCATGTCCAGACCGGTGTTTCTTTGTACGGACGGTGCGCTCCGCACGAAGTCGATGTGCTCGCGCAGAAGGCGGGCCTGCGCATCGGCATTGAGGCAAAATTTCACAACGATCCGGGTGGAAAAACCGATATTAAAGACGCCTTGTACGTGAAGGCGCGCTACGAAGATCTCGCTGCCGCGCCGGATTCGCACAACAAAATAGACGAAGGATGGCTGGTGACTAATACGCGTTTTACGCACAACGCGGTCAGGTATGCGCAGTGCGCGGGGCTTACGCTTCTCGGATGGGATTATCCGCGCACTCGAGGGCTCTTACAAATGATACAGGAGGCTCGGGTGCATCCGCTGACCGCGCTCACCACTCTATCTGAAGGAGAAAAGCGGCAGTTTCTCGACAAGAAAATTGTGCTCTGCAAAAGCATCCAAACGCCGCATCTTCTCAAGGAATTCGGCGTGCGCCCGGAACGCATACCCAACGTACTCGACGAGGCGAAAAGGCTATGCGGATGAAAACTGTATACAGTATGCTGTATATCGTATACCGCTGGAGACGCTTGGGGATTTCGCTGAATACAGAATACTGTATACGGTATACTGATTTCCATGGCCGGTCCTGAATTCTTCGCCGACACGACAATCATAATGTATCAAAAATTGCTGCTGGCAATGTTTTTAGGTGCATTGATAGGTACTGAGCGGGCGATAGTAGCTCGACAGACGGCTGGCACGCGCACCTTCGGGCTCGTGGCGATGGGCGCATGCCTTTTTGTCCTCGCAGGCAACTTCATCGACTCGCACTATCTCGGCGTCGTGAATTTCAATCCCTCGCAGGTCGCTGCCGCCGTCGTGACCGGCATTGGGTTTCTCGGCGCGGGACTTATCATATTTCGCGGCGATACTTTGCACGGCGTTACCACTGCGGCGGGGCTGTGGATGGTAGCGGGTATCGGCATCGCCGTCGGCTTTGGCATGTACGAAGTTGCGATATTCGCGACGCTTCTTTCACTCGTACTATTTACCGGCATGTGGTACATAGAGCATAAAGTAAAAAATTGGGTAGCTCCACGTGTTGAGCAGACTGCGGATAGTTTGTAAGGACAGAAACGATGTACGGTATGAGAAGGCCGGACCTCCGCGTGGAGGTCGGACCTTCGCAACCTGGTACAACAAAGTCTCAAAGGGTATACTCCTCTAAATGTCGCAGTACTACAAACCTGATAGAAATCCCGGATGGAATTACGGCGGGGACCGCTGGCGGCTTTCTCGTTCAAAAATAGGTCTTTTTCAGGAATGCCCGCGCTGCTTTTACATAGACAACAAACTAGGCACGGCCCGGCCGCCTGGTTTTCCTTTTAACCTCAACAGCGCAGTCGACGCGCTATTGAAAAAAGAGTTCGACGTACATCGTGACCAGAAGACCGCGCACCCTCTCATGGAAAGCTACGGCATAAAGGCCGTACCATTTCAGCATCCGAAAATGGATATTTGGCGCGAAAATTTCAAAGGCATCGATTACAAACATCCTGCCACAGGCTTTACCGTCTCGGGCGCCGTGGACGACGTATGGATCAATGACCAAGAAGAGCTAATGATCGTGGACTACAAATCCACCAGCAAGGACGAAAAAATAGAAGCGCTCGATCAAGACTGGCACGACGGTTATAAACATCAGATGGAAATTTACCAGTGGCTTTTCCGGCAAAACGGTTTCAAGGTTTCCGACACCGGATACTTTGTCTACGCCAATGCTTCAAAGGACCGCGCTGCGTTTGACGCTAAACTCGAATTCGATGTCACGGTTATAGCACATGAAGGCGATGACGGCTGGGTAGAGCCGATTCTCCTCGACATCAAATCCTGCCTCGATAGCGAAGATCTCCCAAAGCCGGCATCAGCTTGCGACTTCTGCACCTACCGCGAATACGTCGGCAAAAAACTCCAAAAATTCGCCGGTCCAAAAAACAAAGGACAGGGCACACTAGGGATATAAGTATTTGATATACTCGAACTATGAAAAAAACTTTTGCAGACAAGGTGCGAGATGTGGTGCGCAAGATTCCTAGGGGAAAGACTATGACGTACAAACAGGTCGCTGCTAAGGCGGGAAATGCTCGTGCAGCTCGTGCAGTAGGTGCAGTAATGCGTACCAACTATCTGCCAGATGTGCCGTGCCACAGAGTAATCCGATCTGATGGAGGACTTGGCAACTACAATCGTGGTGGCGCGACGATAAAACGAGAGATTTTGATTAAAGAAGGAGCACTAACGAAATAAACATGCCCTCACACCAATTCCGTTATTCTGTTGTAAATAGTTGGACTATTAGCGTAAATGCCTTTGCTGCCCAGATCGTAAGATCTGAAGCAGAATTGGTGTGAGGGTATGGAAATGCGAAAACTTCCCGGCACGGATGTGTCCGTTTCGAGCCTGTGCCTAGGCACTATGAATTTTGGACAGCAATGTGACGAAGCAAATTCTCATGAGCAGATGGACTATGCGGTAGCCAATGGCATAAATTTCTTAGATACCGCAGAAATGTATCCAGTCCCGCCGGAAAAAGAAAAGCAGGGGATGACAGAGGAATTCGTGGGTCGCTGGCTGAAGAAAAGCGGCAAACGCGATCAGCTGGTGATAGCTACCAAGGTATCGAGCCGCAATCAAGCGGGCCCTATGCGCACCCGCGATGCTACGGCTGGACTTACGCGGGAAAATATTTTCAAAGCTATTGATGGTTCGTTAAGTAGGCTCGGGATTGACCATGTAGATCTATACCAAGTTCATACGCCTGAAAGACATGCAAATTTTTTTGGTCGTCGGGGAGTAGAAAGCTTGGATGGCGACGATGGTGTATCGATCGAAGAAACACTCTCAGCTCTTTCAGAGCTGGTAAAAATTGGAAAGGTCAGGCACATAGGTGTTTCCAACGAAACTCCCTGGGGACTAAACGAATACCTGCGATTGGCGCGCGAAAAAGGTTTAGCCAAGATAGTAACAATTCAAAACAACTACGGGCTTTTGGGTCGTGGTTTCGAAGTTGGGCTTTCCGAAATATGCTTGCGCGAAGGTGTAGGACTTTTGCCGTATTCGATACTCAATCGCGGAGTTATCGCCGGCAAATATCTCGACGGCGCAAAACCGCCGGGCGCCAAATTTACGCTGTATACGCGCGATGCAGATCGCTACAACCCCGCTCGTATCGAAGCGCCGGTCAGGCAGTACATGGCCATAGCAAAAAAACATGGACTCGACGTAGTACAAATGGCAATAGCCTTCTGCCTCCAGCGCGCTTTTATCCCATCAGTAATCATTGCCGCCACCAAAATGGAGCAACTCAAAAGCGATATCGAAGCGGCAGATATTAAACTTTCCGACGAAGTTTTCAAAGACATAGCCGACGTCTACCGCGAAATCCCCGACCCCACTGCCTAACTACAAAACTAAAAAAGTCCCGCCTGCGAAAAGGTCCCTAGATATGTACGAATCTTCCGCGGTCGCGGAAGATTCGTACACTCGAAATAGATGTAGATGAGTGCCTAGAAGCGTGCCTTTTAGGTGCCTGGAGCATGTCTTTGTCGGAGGAGTGCGGTGTCGAATGGAACTTTGTATACTAGACAAATTGCTCCGAAGCTCTGCTTCGGAGGCAACGGAATCCGGTGTATGTTTCTTGCATGGAGGATCGGCATATCCGGAAGAGCCACAAC
>JAGVDT010000047.1 GCA_020058565.1 Minisyncoccota bacterium
AGGCACGGTTAACGGTTAATGGCCAACACCAAAATCGTACCGTGCCTTTCGCTATTTCAAGGAACTGAAAGTGTCACTAACCCGTAGTGTACGTACAATTGGATTTGTACTAAGAGTAAATTAATGGTATAATGCTTGCTTCTTGGCGATCCTCGCCAAGTGTTCTTCGGAGTGATGAAAATGGCAGCTCAGAAAGCTATCATTGAAGGTTCGTCGGTGACGGCCCTTCAGCTCAAAGATCTTTTCCGACAAATCGCGGACGGAAGCCTGACCGGCGATCATGTCCAGGCGATGCTCGCGCATCGCAATCCTTTCGGCGAGAAAGAAGTGCCCAAGAAGCTGAGCGTCCTGAAAGCGCTCGACGATATCACGGTCGGTCCGCTAAACGAGGCTTTTGACCATCGGAAATTCTTCAAGACCCGCAAGGGATTGTGGGTTTCCGACGATTTCACGAGCCGTACCAAAGGCATCGGCGTATGCACTAAATCGCTCTCGCTCAAGCGATTCAATCTTGTCAAAGACGCGTACGACCGCGAGATCAAGTCCGAATTGCCGCAGCAACACGAAGTGCAATTGTGGCACATCGCGAAGCTGATCGAAGCCCAGGAAGGCGGCACAGACGGGCCGCTGCTCAACGACGGCTACTGGAATATTTTCTATGTTGCCGGCTTCGTGGTCCACGTGAGCTGGAACGGTGGACGCCGGGAGTGGTACGTGTACGCGTGGCGGCTCGACGGCAGCCGCTGGCATGCCCGTCGTCGCGTCTTCTCCAGCAACTGATCTCTTGTTTACTTGGAGCGAGCCTGCTTGCAGGCTTGCTTTGAGACCCTTGAATCCTCTGACACTTGTCGTGCCAGAGGATTTTTGTTTTGTATACTGCAGTAAATCTTTGATGATGCGTCGGCTACGGCTTACGCATGAGGATTTGAAAGCGGCGGGCGCCAGGATTCGTATGGCTACGGTTGTGCGGAGCGCGCATTCGCAGTTTTCTCAAAAAATGGTTTAGTTGGTGCTCGAAACTGGCGGACTTTTAGGTCCCAGATACGATTCAGCCTGGAGAGTATTCTATAGGCGGTGGCACGGAGGGTTTCGGGTACGAGAGGCGCGGCTTCGTGGTCAACGTGAACTGGAACGGTGAAAACCGGAAGTGGAACGTGAACGCGTGGCGGCTCGACGACAACAACTGGAATGCCCGTAATCGCGTCTTCTCCAGAAACTCAACTCTTTCTCCCGCGCCCTTCGGATGCGGGAGTTTTCGATTCGATACCTTTCTTCCAGCCGCCTATCATACGACCGAGTTCATCGATCTTTTCTGAGAGTACGGCGTATCGTTTGCTATCGAGAGCTCGTATTTCCCAAATAATACGCAAAAGAAATTTCAATATATCAGACTTCCTGAGTGCGATCCTGATAGTAGGAAGTTTTTCGTCTTTATTTTGATAGCTCGCGATGAATAGCAGTTCAAGAATCGCAATGCAATGCGCGTCTATCTTATCCGCGAGCACGTATCGCGATTTCATCGGAAGATGATCGCGACATTCGTACCAATATTTGTATACTGTTACTGCATGCTCAATAACGGGCAAAATACGCTGGGGGGGGATTACGTTAAGCTGTCCTGTATCCGATTCGGTCATAGCTACGAGGATATCATCTCCATCGAGAACCTGCTCGAGGCGTGGAAGGAATTCGTGCGCGGCAAAAGGAAAAAGAGAGACGTGCAGGAATTCCAGTACCGCCTGATGGATAATGTCCTTGCACTTCATCGCGAGCTGAGGGACGGCACGTACCATCATGGCGGCTACCAGCATTTCAAGGTCAGCGATCCCAAGCCGCGCGATATACACAAAGCATCAGTACGGGACCGACTCGTGCATCATGCGATATACTGCAAGATCAATCCCTTCTTTGAATGCACGTTTATAGCGGATTCCTACTCGTGCCGTATTGGAAAGGGGACACACAATGCGTTGAACCGTTTTCGTGCGTATGCATACAAAGTGTCAAAAAATCACACGCACACCTGCTGGGTACTCAAATGCGACATCAGAAAATTTTTCGCGTCGATTGACCACAAAATACTTCTAACTACCCTCACTGCATATATCCCAGACAGGAAGATCCTCGCATTGTTAGCAGAAATCATCACAAGCTTTGAAAGCGCATATAGCATGGATGGGACGATCGGCCAGTCCGTGCTATATCGGCGCGGCCTTCCTCTCGGCAACCTTACGTCGCAGCTACTGGTCAATATTTATATGAACGAGTTTGATCAATACATAAAACATACGCTGAAAGTTCGACATTACATCCGCTACGCCGACGATTTTGTGATTTTTTCGCGTAACAAACATGAACTTGAATCCACATGCCGATATATCGGTATGTTCTTGAAAAATCACTTGATGTTGGAGCTGCATCCAGGCAAGGTATCCATACGAGCGCTCGCTTCCGGAGTGGATTTCTTGGGGAGGGTACATTTTCCTGATCATCGAGTATTGCGATCAAGCACTAAAAGAAGGGCTTTGCGCAATTGTGAGGGACAGGAAAAAGACTCGCTAGTCATCGCGTCGTATCTTGGACTTATGAAACACGGCAACACGCATAAAATGTCGAATCGTCTGATGGGGGTCATTGTGTGACACCCGCTCCCTACGCTCAGGGCATCAGTGCCGGAAATTGTGCTCAATTTCCTGCTTGATATAATCCGCAGATGGCGAAGAAAATAATTCCTCCGAATCATACGAAAGTACCGAAGAATTTTTGCCGTTTACCTGACGGCTATGGGGTGGTAAAGATCGGCGTATCAGGCGCGGCAGAGACTGGCTACACCGGACTAGAAGCATTTGAAAAAGCAAAAGAAGTCGGCCGTGAAATAGCTCGGCAGGGTGCCATCATCACGACCGGAGCTACCACTGGATTTCCCATGTATGCCGCCATGGGCGCCAAAGACGAATGCGGTTTTTCTATCGGACTTTCTCCTGCAGCTACTGAGCGCGAACACATAGAGACCTACAAACTCCCACTCGACTATATGGATATCTTGATCTACACCGGATTTGGCTATGCGGGACGCGACCTATTTTTTATGCGGGCCTCAGACGCGGTAGTCATAGGCCCGGGCCGCATAGGTACATACAACGAATTTGCCGTGGCATTTGAAGATCGCCGGCCCATGGGCATACTCGAAGGCCCGTGGCAGACGGATGACATATTGCGTCAGATACTTAAAAGCTCTCACCGACCTACAGATCGGGTTTTTTTCGAGAGCGATCCCAAAGCCATGGTGGAAAAATTGATAGAAATGGTCCAAAAAGACCGCGAAAAGCAGAACCTCGTATACAAAAACCACGACGGCTGGAGCGGCACCGGCAAGGGTGACGAGGTGTTGCTCTAGAGATCGTACACGTACGCGAGATGACCTCCGTAGGAAATGTCGTGCGGCGTTACACGAATTATTTCTTTGGGTTTGGCGCGGTTGATGCGAAATGCCCGGGAAACAACCCGCACACCCCGCAGCTCGTTTTCATTAAAGAATTTGTCGGTCAGATCCTGCAGTAGGAATGCATATATTTTTGTAGCGTCGGAAATATCCGTTGAAAAAATATTTTCCTGCCGGATTTCCACATTTTGCGCGCGGGTAAAAAATTTGCGCAGACGCATCCAGGTACATAGCAGCGGGTTGAGTTCTATGCCGATAAACTTTGCGTCAGGATTCCTTTTGGCGCAGTAGAAAATGAGTCTGCCGTTGCCGCAGCCTATGTCATAAACAACGTCGTTTTTCCGTATAGCAAGTTTTTCCGCGATGAGCGGGATTGCATAAAGCGGGGTTGGCACGAACGGGATATCGAGACCCTCGGAGTAGTTCCATGCGACGAATACGATGAAAAAGTAGATAGATACCACGACGATTGCTACGCCGACACAGATCGAAAGCACGAGCAGGAACATCGGCTAATCATAAACCAGGTCGACCTCACCGTTTGCGTTATCTACGGACCTGCCCATGCAGGCAAAAAAGTGTGCCATACTGACTAGGTAGTGCTTACTAGCCTTGCGTTAAAACCATGCTTGGAAGTCACTAAGAAAGCCCCCTTCGGGGGGTTTTCTGCGTATACTAGAGCGCATGTCTGAGGTTTTTCCTGAATATACCGAGTCGGTCGGCACCTGCGAAGAGTGCGGCAATAGTCCGGTCAATCACTCACTCGTGAGATTTTCCAACAACATTGATCTCCTGATCGCGTACTTTTCTAATCGTGCAGATCAGCACCGGCAACGCAAAAAAACTTGGGTGCGCATGCAGGCCATAGAGGACTGGGTAACCCGCGTATTTTTTTCTGTCGGGCATACGCTCGGGCTGATACGTTTTGGCGATGAGCCAAAAGACGCTAAATCGTATCGTTCCCGGGTGATATGGGAAGAAGCAATACGCCGCTCTATTCCCATGCAGCAGGTAATTTTGTCGGGGATAAAGACCGATACGTACCGTGCAAAGATCAACGGCATCTGGGTTTATTTCGAAAGCCTTCCAGTGCCTAATGAATACAAAAGTCCTTCGACCGTCTGGGTAGACGATAAAGTAGCGCTAAAAAGAAAACTTTCTGCACATGGCATACCCGTGCCGAGGAGTGAAGGCATACGGACGTATGAACCTGCGAAAAGATTCGTTTCGGAACTAGGCATGCCTGTAGTGGTAAAGCCTCGCATTGGTACACGCGGTAGGCACACGACCGTATATGTAAAAGATGCTGAAGACCTCCGGGAGGCACTCTCGAGCGCGAGAGTGCTCTGTAGCTATGCTTCAGTAGAAGAATATTTGCCCGGAAGTATTTGTCGCGGCACCGTCATAGACGGCAAACTCGTCGGCTTTTTCCAGGCCGACCCTTTAGTGGTGATGGGTGACGGCATATCGTCGCTAGAAAAGCTCATCGCAAAGGCGAATGATTCACGAGAAGATCGCGTGGCGCCAGCAGTAGTAACAAGCGAAACAAAAAAATTTCTGGAGCGTTTGGGCTACGCCATGGAATCCATACCGGCAACTGGCACGCACATCCCAATAGGGCATAGGACGGGGCGGCTTTTTGGCGGCAGTACGCGCGAGCTTTTAGAGACCGTGCATCCGCGCTTGCGCGAGCGCCTAGAGAGTGCTGCTGACGTGTTAAAGATATCTATCGTTGGATTTGATCTGGTGATCCAAAATCCCGAAGCAGATCCTGATACACAGCGATGGGGGATTATCGAAGCAAACACGCTGCCATTTATCGACCTGCATTATTTGCCACTTCACGGTAAGCCCTCTAATCCTGCTGCCGCAGTGTGGGATCTTTGGCGATAAAAAACAAAAAGCTAAAAAATAAAAAGCCACCCGGTGCTAGGACCGGGTGGCAAGGCAAGAAAGGGATGGTTAGTTCAGTCGGGGAGCCTGCGATAGATCTGCTCCCCAAGTCTCGCGGTGCCGTGGACGAACTTCCGGCAGAGAAGTACTGGACGAACTACCGATTCATCCACACCCGCTTCTGAGGCTACCGCGGATGCAAGTGCACCGCGGTTCCGACCGGGATTCTCTTCGACGTGCTTGAACGCGAGATCCAGAATCTGACCAACTTTCATCGGCGTGATCCTTTCTACAGCACTTTAGCTGTATCCTTTTTATACAACAAAGCAGCCCTCCTTGGAAGGAGGGCTGCTTAAACTTGCTAGAAAGAATTACGCGAGTGACTTAACTACTCGCTCAAAGACTTCTGGGTGGTTCATGGCGAGGTCAGCGAGAGACTTCCTGTCGAGCTCGACGTTTGCCTTTTTCATAGCACCCATGAATTTAGAGTAGCTCATGCCGTGTTCGCGTACGCCGGCGTTGATGCGGAGCGTCCAGAGGTTGCGGAACTCGCGCTTTTTCGCGCGGCGGTGACGAAAAGCGTGCTGGCCGGCTTTGCGGATAGCTTCGTGTGCTACGCGCTCTTTGGATTTGCGGTCAAAGCGATAGCCTTTAGTCTGCGCCAAGATGTTTTTGCGGCGCTTGTTTTTTATGGTGCCTCGTTTTACTCGTGCCATATCTTAGAGATTCTTATGAGCGAAGCGAATTAGAAGCTCTTAGACCCAGCACCACTTTTGAGTGCCAGAGGTCTATGCCACCTGTCGCTTTATTCGTAATGTTCTGAAGGTTTTTCATACTAGGTTAGTTTTCAAAAGTGGTGCTGGGTAAGTGTCGCTACGCTCCCTTAAATTACGGGAGGAAGCGGGAGCGGTCGGATGCAGACATGTTCAAAACCTTCCAGCGGCGGCGGCGCATACGGCCTTTGCCGGACTCTTTGGCGTTGAAGTGGTTATGCCCTGGGGTACGAGCAAGGATTTTGCCGTTTTTGGTTACCCGAAGGCGTTTTGTGTAGGATTTGTTGGTCTTCATATTTCAAGAAAACTGGCCCCTTTTGGGCCGCAGGCACTATACACCATTATCTGCCTTTACGCTAGTCTTTGAAAGAAAAGGGGGAGTTCAATGCCGATTTAGCCCGGGCTTTGGCACTGTCCGATACGTTAGCGCGTCTCGCCGCTGCCAACACCGTTAGAACTCCCGCCAGAGTCTATATCTGGTTGATTATAGAGTAAAGCTACTCAGTTTCGGCAGCTGGGGCGGCGGCAGCCTTTGGAGGGGTCTTTGGCTTTTTGGAAGGGTCGCGCTCGAGGGCTACCGCGAGGCCTTTTGGGCTTTTTTGGATCTCGACGGCTATTTTGTAGCCTTCGGGGATGATGGCGAGGAAGCGTTCGAGGCGTTCTTTCAAGAAATTGAACTCCATGTATTTGTAGCGGCCCCAGAGGAAAAGGTCGACTTTGACGCGGTGGCCTTCGCGCAGCCATTCGGCGATTTTGTTGGCTTTGATGCGCATGTCGTTTTCGCTGGTGCCGATTTTGACCTGAGCTTCTTTGGTCTCGCTCACGTGAGCGCGGCTTTTGACTTCTTTGTCTTTTTTCTTTTGCTCGTATTTAAATTTGCCGTAGTCGGCTATTTTGCAGACCGGGGGGTTCGCGTTGGGCGAGACCTCTATGAGATCGTAGCCCATGGAGCGCGCTTTCTCGAGCGCTTCGCGAGTGGCCATAATGCCAAAATTTTCGCCTTCCGGTCCCAGGACGCGTATTTCAGGTACGCGGATGCTTTCGTTCATGCGCACCTGCGCCTTGTCCTGCTGCGTTGTGTATTTAGTGAAACCCATCCCGTTAGAAGTAGGAAGCTGGAGCTTCCAAACTAAATATTAATTTTTGTAAAAAATTTGAAGTTTTCATTTCACAAAGGAATCTCGCGAGCGTCGAAACTTCCGCAACTTCTAACGGGACCCATTTGTCACGAGACTATACCACATTGTTCATAGAAGTCCTATGCCGAGACAGTCGCAGTGAAATTAACTTGTTTATTCGGAATGTGGAATAGCGCCGCCAAATGGCCGGAGAGCCTGGAGAATGCCAATAAGAATTCGGCGAATATTCTCAAGAAGCGCGAACGTTGAGTTGTTGGCTAAGCCAAAAGGCTGCATCGGTGTTTTGCTTAAATCCTGCGAGACAAATGTCTGCGAGCCCACCGGCATCAATGCGTATGTGGACGAGCCACCGAGCGTGGCGGACGACGAAGCAAGTGTGCCGCCAAGTGTTGCCTTGTCGCCGAGCGCGTCGTTGAGCGCGACTGATTTACCGATAGCGGTGCCGGTTGCAGAGCCAGAGGCGGTAGTCGTGGGATTTGCGATTGCGTTTATGAGGTCGATCGCAGACGTCGACGTGCCTTTCTTTTTGTCGCCACTCGAATCCAAAAGGCCGGAAATGCTTATGCCAGATCCGATATCTGCGCCAGAGCCGGTAGAGCCAGACGATCCGGCAGACCCAGTGGTTCCAGCAGCACCAGATGTCGGAGTGGGCGACGGCGTTGGCGGGTTGATGTAATTAAATGGATTAGAAGTCTGCTGGCTTTGCTGTGGCACGCAGGTGCCATTGAGAAGTATCATGCCTGCCTGACATTGCTGCGGCTGCGGTGGTGAGAAAAAGTTTTGCAGTCCCTGCATGAGGCCTGGAAGGCCTTGTGCAATTTGTCCGGGAGTGGTTCCTAGTCCGCCGGGGCCGGGCGTAACAGGCGTACCTTGGACACCAGCGCAGGAAGGAGTTTTCAAATTAGCGGCTTGCATATGTGGTTTATCAACTTTGTTTTCGTAAATAGGCCACGGGAAATTCACGCCGTACTCGGGATTCGCCTGAGCAAAGCTCTTGAGAGTTTCATAAGAACTGTTGCCTCCCGCGAGATTAATGTCCAATGCAGTACCTGTCTGATGGTTTGAATTGGTTGCTCCGCGTGCGGCGGCGTTTTCGCTACGGTTGCAAGTAATCGCGGCCGGGGAAAGCGGGCCGCATCTAAAAGCAGAAACAACGACTACTGGGCCATAATTTTCCTTGTAAGCCTGCAGAAACTTTGCAGCGCATTTTGCAAAAGCTGCGTTTAAAGGTGCAATATGTGCGGCGTCAGGCGGAGCTTTTGAATTTCGCAGAGGATTAGCGATACTTAAAAGATACTGTTTTGCCTGTGCCGCTTCGGATCCTGTGGTTGGGTCCTTTGGATCCCAACACGGAATAGTATCGGGGATACCGCTTAGCCTGGCTAAATCCCTGTCTGTGATGGGAACAGTACCTGCGGTTGCGCAGGCTTCGTCTGCGGATGCGCCGAACGGGATGATAGAAACCAACAGAATTGCACTTACAAAAATCGAGGCACTGATCCTCATGTGCATAGTATACCTCTATTTTTACTCCAAATTCCCATTGCATACTCCGCTCGCCCAAAGGCCTTTTTGTTTTTCACGGGCTTCGCGCTCCGCGGATTTGAAATCATCCATGTATTTATAGGGAATATCGTAGGTGTATTCGTGGCCGTAGCCTTCGGCGATCATGTAGCGGTTTACGAGCGCCCCTTCAGGTTTGTTGGTCTCATCGGGTACGAACACGTAGGCGAGTAGGCGAGCGTATTTGTCATACATGCCCTGTGAGGAATCAATTTCCAGACGTGCAGGCGAGCTTTCGAAGATTTCTTTCATCTTTTCAGAGGCTTCCTTGCCAAAACACTGCACGGGTTTGCGTGGATCAACCACCTCGGGCGTGTCGAGTCCGATCAGGCGTACGCGTACCGTGGAGCTGCCGACCAGTACATCTATAGTGTCGCCATCCACGACCTTGGCGACCGGATACCATTCTGAAGCGGAAATTGGGGCAGGAGCCGGGTCTCTGTCTTGAGGGGTGGGGTTTTTGACCGCGCCTGCGGTGAAAGTTCCGATAATAGCGATCAAAAGCAATAAAAGCGCTTTCTGATTTTTCTTAGAAAATTTGGGCACCAAGTCATTGTATCCTCACATCTCATATCTCTTATTAACGACCTTTGCGAGCATATACCCCTATCTTCACAGCTGTGAAGATAGGGGTATATGTCTTTGCCCCCGAGAAGAAACGCGCAGAAAAATAGCAGGCTCATTGTAAATACGGGCTTGGCGTGATAATTTCCTTTCAACCCTTCGACTGCGCTCAGGGCGAGCAGGCTCGGGGTAACCCTTCGACAGGCTCAGGGCGAGCAGGCTCGGGGTAACCCTTCGACGTCGCTCAGGGTAAGAATTTCAAGAAATTTTTATGGCACGGGTAAAAATGACCGAATACAGAGCAAAAAGCCTCATTTTGGGTGAGAGGTATGGCGGTATTTCGGTACGCTCCGGGGATACGTCCAAGATCCCTGCTGGTAGCTATGTCGCTAAAGTCGATCAGGGCGTCAAAAAACGTTTCAAACAGGGGCTGGTGGTGCTCAATGCAAAGCCGAGAGAGTTGCCAAAGTTTTTCAAAGCGATGGAAGCTAAAAAGTTCACGCAATTCATCGTCGAGCCGATGTTTCCGCATGAAGCTTCTGAGGAGCAGTATTTCTCGCTCGAGCGCGTGCGCGAAGGCCTTAGACTTCTTCATGCGAAAGATGGCGGAGTAAACATTGAAGAGTACCCAGAGCAAGTATTAAATCTGATTCTCGCTTCACGCGAAGATTGCGCGGCTGCGGCAAAAAGGACTGGCATTCCGCAGGCCTTCCTCGAAAAGGTTTACGATGTTTTTAACGACAATTTCTTTGCGTTCCTGGAAATAAATCCGCTTGTCGTTAGAGGCGAAGAAGTGTACTTGCTCGATGCGGCAGTATTAGTGGATTCGACGGCGCAGTTTTTCGTCAACAAATGGACCGAAAATGACATCGTGCGAACAAAAGCTCAGCACAGAAACGAGCGGGCAGTCGAGGCGCTTGC
>JAGVDT010000082.1 GCA_020058565.1 Minisyncoccota bacterium
CAGGCGGGTGTTATGCCGATCATCTTTGCGCTCTCGATACTCCTTTTCCCGCAAATGATTGCGACGTTTCTCGCAAATTCGTCAATAGTGTGGCTCGCTACAGGCGCCCAGGCGGTTGTAAACGGCCTCGCCAACCAGGCTATCTATGGCGTCATGTATTTCTTCCTCGTCGTCGTCTTTACGTATTTCTACACAGCGATCACCTTTGAGCCGCATCAGATAGCGAAAAATCTCCAGAAAAACGGCGCCTTTATACCGGGTGTACGCCCAGGACCTACTACGAGCGACTACCTTGGCAACATTATCACCAGGATCACGCTTGTCGGCGCACTTTTCTTGGGCGTGCTCGCAGTGCTTCCGATAATTCTCCAGTACGCAACCGGCATCACCGCACTCACTATTGGCGGCACCGCACTCCTCATCGTCGTTTCCGTAGTCTTAGACCTCGTCAAAAAGATCGACGCGCAAACTTCGATTAGGGAATACTAATGATTTTGTCCTCCTTGTTCCGCCACTAAGATCATTTAGTGTCGGAATGATGGAGGATACATTGGCTCTTTCGGACGAAAAGCTTGCTGAACTTCGGACACGGGAAAAAGCGTGCAATGGCGACGAGAATGCTCTCAGAATTTTCTAAGCGACTCTCAAAAAGGAGTTAACCCATGAGGATTATGACGACTACCTAATGTCTGTCATCCTCAAAGGTGTAATTTTCCAAGGAACGATCCCGGGTATCAGGCGTCCATAGCGCAACGCAAGATCTGCAAATGTACTTTGGGTCCGACGTTCCTTAGAGGAGTGTCGGACCATCTTTTTGCATTCCACATGGAATGCCGCACTTTTTATGCTAGTATCTCCGCTAAATAGCACTATGAGCCTTAGTAACATCGTCATCATCTCCGGACCATCCGGTGCAGGCGAAGACTCGATCATCGACGGGCTAGCCAAATACACGACCGTCAACCGTATCGTTACAACGACAACTCGCGCAATGCGTCCAGGCGAATCAGACGGCAATCCCTACTATTTCATCGGGAAAGATGCTTTCGAGGAAAAGATAGCGAACAACGAAATGATCGAATGGGCAAAACAATACAACGGCAATCTCTATGGCGTCACTCGCTCCGAGCTCGAAAGGGTCAATGCGCTACCAGGTATTGGCACCTGGAAAATAGAATACCAGGGTGTGATTTCCGCCAAAAAGCTTTTCCCCGAGATTAAATCCATATTTATCATGGCGGATTCGCTCGATGTGCTGGCTCAGCGTATCCGTTCGCGTAGTCACGTGACCGACGAATACATCAAAGAGCGCATGGAATACACCAAAGAATGGCTCAAACACGAAGACATCTACGATCACAAAGTCATAAATAAGCAGGGCCAGCTAGACGACGCAATAAAAGAAATAGTGGAGATATTGAAGAAAGAAGGTTATCAAATCGCATAATATATAATCTGCTTATGGAAAGCAGACGGGATTTTTTCGGACGAGGCAAGAAAATCGCCGCAGCGGCACTAGGTGCGCATCCGGTCGTTGAATCGCTTGCGGCACTTGCAGATGTTCCCCAGTTAAATAATTGGCAACAAGGGATCAGGCTCCTTTTCGAGATGACAGATAGAAAAAATCTTGAATATGGAGATGTCTTCCTTATCTTCAAGAGTGGCGCAAAGGCATGGTCTGATTTTGCTAATGAACGCGAACGGACTGGCCTCATACTGAAAGCTAATTGGGATAAATTTTCTCAAATGGCAGTAAAAGAAGGCGGTATAGCGAAATCTGTAGACATCCATGTACATGGTAATCGTGAAGAGGATGTGTTTACGTCGCGAACGGGTCCCGATGGTCAAGTTAGAGGTGAAAGGGTTCAGCAAAAAGCACATGGGAAGGCTAGCCCACCATCGAGCCATGATATTCGGGCGCTCTTAAGTCAGACGTATTTAGATGAAAATATGGAAAGCAAAACGCTCCCGCCACATAAGTTTAGAATACCGAATATGGCTAAAACGAATCTCGTATTAAATGTGCAAAACAAACAAGGTTGGTATTATGAAGAATTTGCTGCGGATGAGATCAAGAAAAATCATCCAGACGTTATGATGCCCATACCCAATTCCATCAAAGGTGGTCATGGTGTCGAATTCGATAGACGTATTAAGCTGCTTTCAGATACGGTACTGCGATTTAAAAATGCGTCTAGTGCTTATGGCGGGGACATAAAAAAAATGCAAACAAATCCCGACGGCAAAAAGATATGGGCAGAGCTTGAACGGGCCTACGCCAATCTCGGGATCATGATTCGCCATGTGACGTATGAACAGCTTCTAAAAGAACCACCGGGAGCCGGTGTTTCATACGGAAAAGCTTCGATATAAACGAATTGAATAACTGGCGACAGGTCGTGTTTTAAGGTATATTTTCCTCGTGCAAAATCCTATTACGGTTTTATTTTTCGGCTCCCAGGGTGCTGGTAAAGGCACGCAGGTCAAGATGCTCATGGACTATTTGAAGTCCAAATCTGATCGCGGGATCATCCATATCGACATGGGGTCAGAGCTCCGCGCGCTTCGCGACACGGGTACCTACGCCGGGAAATACACTGGTGCGGTCATAGACAAAGGCGGCCGCATGCCGGATTTTATGCCCATATATCTCCAGACCAAAAAAGTCACAGAGAATTTCACCGGTGAAGAGCACATTGTGGCAGACGGTCTAGCGCGTGGTCGCGAACAAACCATGTGCTTTGACGATATGATCAGTTTTTTCAACCGCGGCGAAGATTTTCAGATAGTCTCGATCGAGCTTTCCGAAGAAAGCGTGGTCAAGCGCTTGCTTGCGCGTGGCCGCAACGACGATACCGAAGAAGGTATCAAAAATCGCCTTGGCTGGTACAAGACCGATGTATTGCCGCAGCTTGATCTATTGAAAAGCCGGGGACGGAAAGTTCATATAATCGACGGCGAACCTGATCCAGAAACGATTCACAAAAGCATTCTTGCAGCACTAGGTATATGATTCCCGTTAGAGATGACAAGAGTTGCTATACTTACGTTCTCCGAAGTGTGAAAGATGGTGAAACATATACAGGGTATACCAACGATTTACGGAAGCGTTTCAAGCAGCGCCAGGACGGTCTTACTTCTTCTACAAAGGGACGTAGACCGCTAGAATTGATATATTACGATATGTGTAGAAACGAGAACGATGCAAGGTCGAGAGAATTATTTCTTAAGTCCGGGATGGGCAAACGTTACATAAAGAATCGCTTGAAACGCTTCCTATCTCTAACGGGATGATTGCCCGAACGCAGGAAGAAATAGAAATCTTGCGCGAAGGCGGAAGACGTTTGGCGACATACCTGGAAACTTTGCGCAAAATGGTGCGGCCAGGTATGAGCGCCAAAGAGCTCGATGACAAAGGTTTGGAATTGATACTCGCCGGCGGCGACAAACCGGCGTTTACCGGATATGCATCTGGTAAGAATGGCGAGAAATTCCCCGGCTGCTTGTGCGTGTCGGTAAACGACGCGATAGTGCATTCGCCGGGAGCCACCAACGATGTAGTTTTTAAAGATGGCGACGTAGTGTCGCTTGATTTCGGCCTGATACACAGAGGTCTCTACACTGACCACGCGACCACAGTCATCGCCGGGAAGCCGCATAGCGCCGACGACGAAATGCTCGTGCGTGCGGCGTTCGAAGCTCTACAGATCGGAGTAGATCAGGCGCGGGTGGGGAAAACCACCGGTGACATCGGCCATGCAGTCCAAAAGATTGCAGAAAAATATGACCTGGGGTACCCGAAGAATCTCAGTGGACACGGTGTTGGCAAAAAAATCCACGAAGATCCGCATGTGCCTAACTATGGTGATCCGGGTATGGGCACCAAACTCATAGAGGGATTGGTGATCGCTATCGAGCCGATGTTTACGCTCGGAACGGGCGACCTATACATAGATAAAGACGCTTTTTCCTACCGCACCCGCGACGGCTCCAACAGTGCGCACGCCGAACACACCATCATCGTCACCAAAAACGGTCCAGAAATTCTGACGAAACCATGAACGTCTGTTTTTTCTGTTCCGCGATGGAGTTGGAGGAAAAGTACACTAAACCAGCGCTACATCTTGTCGAGAAGGTAGCCAAAGCCGGACATACTATCGTCTGGGGGGGTTCAAAAAAGGGCCTAATGCATCAGGTTGCCGATACGGCGCGCAATTTCGGGGGCAAACTCGTGGGAATTTCTATGGAACGCTTCCGAGATGTCGCGTATCACGACGCGGACGAGCTTGTAATTGTAAAATCGCTCGGCGAGAGAAAATTCATGCTGCTCGATCGGTCAGATGCGGTTGTGGTTCTGGTTGGGGGTATTGGGACGCTCGATGAGGCCACTGAGGTCTTAGAGCTCAGAAAACATGGCGCTCACAGCAAACCCATAATTTTTCTAAATACAGATAACTTTTACGAAGGACTCCATATGCAGCTCCAACGGATGCAAAATGATGGTTTTTTGCCCACTGATTTCAAAGGACTAGCTCATTTTGCCAACACGCCCGAAGAGGCCATGCGACACTTGGCCTCTTAGGTGAAGATAGGTATAGTGCCGCAATGCGGCTTGACGTATTAATTATAGGTTCAGGTGGTCGGGAGCATGCCCTGGGCTGGAAATTGGCCCAGTCGCCCCGTATTGGCAAACTCTATTTTGCTCCAGGGAATGGCGGCACCAAAGCCCTCGGCGAAAACGTGGCTATCCCGGTCAATGCCCTAGAGAGGATGGCGCAGTTTGCCCAGGAGCGCTCTATAGACCTGACCATTGTGGGGCCAGACGATCCGTTGGCACTCGGAATGGTAGACGTGTTCAAATCCCGGGGCCTAAGGGTTTTTGGTCCGTCCAAACGGGCGGCGCAGATAGAAGCCTCCAAGGCTTTTGCCAAGCAGCTTATGCTTGAATCCGGAGTGCCAACCGCCGAATTTGCCGTGTTTGCCGACTACAAACAAGCGCTCAAATACGTGCGGGAAAAAGGTGCACCCATAGTCATAAAGGCAAGTGGACTATCGCTCGGGAAAGGCGTGCATGTTTGCACAGCGCTTACCGAAGCAGAAGAGGTTTTGAAACAGATACTCGTGGACAAAATCCATGGCGAAGCGGGCAATCAGGTGGTGATAGAAGAATTTCTAGATGGAGCGGAAATTTCCATCCACGCGATATCAGATGGCAACCACTACAAAATGATGCCGAGTTCGCAGGATCACAAAAGGGTTGGTGACAGCGATACAGGACCTATGACTGGAGGTATGGGCGCTATTGCTCCGGTGCCGTGGATGGAGAGCGAAATGATGCGACTCATCGAAGACAGTGTCGTAAAGCCCGCCCTGGAAGCACTCGCATACCGAGGCTATGCGTTTGAAGGAGTGCTCTATCCAGGGCTCAAAATTACTAACAAAGGCCCGAAAGTGCTGGAATTTAATGCGCGGTGGGGTGACCCTGAGGCGCAGGTGTACATGCGCCTTTTAAAATCAGACGCACTCGATCTGTTTGAGGCTTGTGTAGATGGCAAACTCAAAAGCTTCAAACTCGAATGGCACCAGGGCTATGCGGTAAATATCGTGCTTGTCTCACAGGGCTACCCAGACCAATACGAAAAAGGTTTTATGATCAGCGGTATCGAGGAAGCCGAGGAAATCCCCGGCGTGGTTGTATTTCATGCAGGCACTCTATACGCAGATGGGATAGTGAAAACCAGTGGCGGCCGAGTACTCGGCGTTTCTGCCGTAGCGCCGACTCTAAAAGAAGCTTTGAAAAAAGCCTACCAGGCCGCGCAGATCATCCAGTACGAAGGCAAATATTTCCGCAAAGACATCGGCACGAAGTCGCTTACAATGAGGGCATGAAGAAAAATGGGCCGTTCACAATCATCAGCTCGGAAATAAAGTACAAAAATCCTTGGATCGAGGTTCGAGAAGACAAAGTTTTACGTCCAGAAGGAAAAGAGGGGATATTTGGGACCATCGACTACGGCAGGGGTGTTTCAGTCGTTGCGCTCGACAGTAAGCGCAATATTTACCTCGAAAGAGAGTACTACTATGTTCTTGAAAGATACGGCACACAAACACCGAGTGGAGGTATCGATGGAGAAGAGTCGCCGCTGGACGCAGCAAAACATGAACTTCTTGAAGAAACAGGCGCCACGTCTGAGAGATGGATTGAGCTTGGCGTGATAGATGCACTTACGATGATACTAAAACATCCTTCACATCTTTTTCTGGCATTGAACGTTACTATTGTGCAAGAACCCGAGTCAGGAATTGAACGGATAGTGATTCCTTTTGATGAAGCGTACAAAATGGTTTTAGACGGAGAAATAACACATGCGCCCAGCTGTGTCGCCATCATGAAAGCAAAAGCGTATCTCGATTCTCACGGTGTATAATTACTAAATGCCTCCGCGCGCGATTATAGCGGAACGGCCTCGTCCGCCAGCTGGCGGAGGTGTCGCCGATGGTCCGAAATTCAAATCTCCCGAAGAGGAGTTGGCTTATCTGCGTCAGCAGGTAAAGGAAAGGGAAGAACAGCTCGAAACCCAGAGCCAGCTTGACCGGGACAGAATCGCCAAACGCGAAGTGGCGCAATACGCGGCCACGCCGGCGCGCGAAGTTCTCCACGAGGATTTCAAAGTAGATGAACACGAAATCTTGCGGCATGTGCTGAAACTCGATCCGGAGCCGCACGATGCCCAGATCGAAGGTCTGTTAAAAATTGTGCAGGTCAACGGTATCAGAAATGCTATTTCGGTCGCCGCCCGCATGAAGAACGCTCATATAGAAGACGACCTACATCGTATGCTCGTGGCATATATCGCCGAGGGTTTGCCTGACGTGGGTATGAAACCGGCGGACAAAGTGCGCTATGGCCTTGAGCTCGTGCTTTTTGAGATATTTCCCCAGGCGTTTGGCGAAGGCAAACAACAGGAAGCGCAACAGCACAAGCTCGAGCAACTATTAAGCTCTTCCGAGCAGCTCTATGCGGGTCTAATGTCGCTGATAGGACGCGGTGAGGGATTTTCGCTCGAAATTGCCGTTGGCGAAGGCACCGAAGAAGCGTCTCTGTATTTGGCGGTACCGCGCGCAAAGCAAACACTCGCCGAGCGCCTGATGTCGAGCGTCTTTCCCAATGCGCGTATCAACGAATGCCGCGGCGACTACAATATTTTTAATGTACAAGGCGAACATGCTGCAGCCTATGCGGTGCAGCATGAACACCCGGCCTACCCGTTAAAAACACCGGAAATGTATGAGCATGATCCTCTAAACGTACTTTTGGCGGCTTTTGCCAAAATTGCGAAACACGGAGAGGGTGCCGCACTTCAGATCGTCGTCTCGAATGAAGGCGATAGGTATAACGAACACTACAAACACATGCTCAAAGAGCTGCAGAGGGGTGCGGGGGAGCGCGCGCTCAGGGTAGCTGAGACCGTCATCGGTCGGGAATTCCAAAAGTTAGCGAGAGACCTTGTGTCTCGTACAAGCGAAAAAGAAAGGGAATTTGCATTGCGCGCCGGCGCGGACAAGGTGATGCAGGAAGAAATAGAGCGCAAGGTAAAAAGCCGCATCGCGCCCGCGGTGATACGCATCGTCACTTCGGCGCCGACGCAAGCTCGCGCACAGGAACTTTTGAGCAACATAAAAACGCCGTTTGCCCAATACGACGATCCCAAAGGCAACCACCTGAAATTTCACGATGTCGGCTGGTGGGGTCTCAGGAAATTCCTGAGCGATTTCATGTACCGTACGTTCGACAGCTCGATCGCGATACCGCTTTCGCTTATGGAGATAACGTCGATATTCCACTTCACTGCAGAAAAAGTTACGACTTCGCGCGAACTCAAGCGCAGTTTTGCCAAGCAAACGCCGGCACCGGTTTTTTCCGGCGAGAGCGGCGGCATAACGCTCGGTATCAACAAATACGGCGCGACGCAGACGCAGGTCAAATTTGCTTCGAGCGACCGCCTGCGCCATTGCTATGTGATAGGGCAGACCGGTACCGGTAAGACCACGCTTTTGAAAAATATGATCGCACAAGACATACGAAACGGCGAAGGCGTCGCATTTATCGACCCGCACGGAAACGACATCGAAGACATTTTGGCCTCTGTGCCTCCCGAGCGCGTGCAAGACGTGATCTATTTCGACCCTGCGTATACGGCTCGGCCTATGGGGCTCAATATGCTCGAATACGACCAGTCGCGTCCCGAGATGAAGACGTTTGTCGTAGACGAAGTCTATGGCATATTCCGCAAGCTTTACGCGGATGTGCCCGAAGCATTCGGTCCGATGTTCGAGCAGTATTACCGCAACTCGGTTCAGCTGGTCGTAGAAGATCCCGCGAGCGGATCGACGTTTCTCGAAGTGCCGCGCATTCTTTCTGACAGAAGTTTCCGAGAACTAAAGCTCAGTCATTGCAACAACCCGGTTATAACGCAATTTTGGCGCAAGATCGCCGAGGCTGCGGGGGGAGAGGCCAGCCTCGAAAATGTCGTTCCGTACATCACGTCCAAATTCGACGTATTTTTGGCCAACGACATCATGCGCCCGATCGTCGCGCAGGAAAAATCCGCGTTTGATTTCCGTAAGATCATGGACGAAAAGAAAATATTTCTCGCTAATCTCTCGAAGGGTAGGCTGGGGGATAGGAATACCTCGCTCCTGGGTCTTGTTCTGGTATCTAAATTCCTGCAAGCGGCGTTTTCGCGCGTGGATGCGCGGAACGATTATCCCACCTTTTATCTGTATATCGACGAGTTCCAAAACTTCGCAACGCCGTCTATTTCGACAATCCTTTCCGAAGCGCGTAAATACAAGCTCTCTTTGACGATCGCGCACCAATTTATCGCACAGCTCGACGAAAAGATCCGCGATGCGGTGGTCGGTAACGTCGGCACAAAAGCATCTTTCCGCATCGGTACCACGGACGCGGAGTTTTTGGCCAAACAATTCGAGCCGGTATTTAATGCGCCTGACCTAGAAAACTTGCCAAACTACAATGCCGTGATGGCGCTTCTCGTAAACGGCGTACCCGCTCGGCCTTTTACTATCGAGACCGAAAAGCCGCCGCCGCGCGACTATTCGCGCATCGACGAAATGCGGCAGATGAGCTACGAGCGGTACGGTCGGGCGCGTGAAGAGGTAGAAGCCGAAATCCGCGACCGTTACATAGAAAAAGAACCCGAAGTGGCAGAAAATCCTTTCAGCTCGTATCTCTAGCGCATGACCCTCGCCGCGATAGTCCAACTCCTCCAAACCGCGCTCCTATTGCTCACACTCGCGCAGGGGCCAAATGTTCCAGCAAGTCTGAAAGCGCAGGCGACGACGGTGGCCAATCAGGCTATAGCCGTGGCGACCCAAGCACTTTCGACGAGGACGACCAATCGACCTCCTCCACTAACCGGCGGACCGATACCTACTCCAACTGTAGTACCACCGCCAACTCCTTCGCCAGTTATGACGCCTGTGCCTGTGCCTATGCCGACACCACCGGCCCCTGTGACTCCCGCGCCAGTGCCTAAAGTACTTACCAAATACCCCAATTTTTCTAACATTTGCGAACGCCGCGTTGTCGACTACATAAACGGTGCCAATGTGCTAAGTCCAGCGCCTGTGGGCTGCGCATGGCCCGACAATCCATTTCTCTTTTCTGTGACCCACGAGACGATACTCAATACGCACTGGCAGCTCATAAATGGAACAAAGATATACGACACCAATTTTGTTGGCGATAGTGCCATCTACATGCATGATTACCGTGACTCAGATTTGGGGGTGATTTTCCGTCATGGCTTTACTCCTGTAGGCGGAGAGAGTGCGGCAAATGTTTTGGGCATTGCGCTCGACACGATTAATTTTACCGGCACCAATGTCACGGGCCGCGATTTTCGCAACGGCCATCTTTTCATGGGCCTCAACGATCTGTCTTTCGCCCCGATTGCGCTATCTAAAAATATCTTCGTGAATCTCACATTCCGTATTCGTGGAAATGACCTTGTTTCGTACGAAGGCGCTGCAAGTTTTCATAGGCTAGTACTAGGCACAAAACTCTCATGGTCAGAAGTCAGTAGGGCAAACACGACGCATTTCTTTGAGTTTAATTTATTCAAAACTCCTGGTTTTCATGCAGCACAGACGCAGTACCCGTGTCCACCAGACGGATATACCTACGACTACTGTTTTTTCGATTCGAGTGCCGCGGGGCTCTATGCAGAGGGTAAATACATGCCGATTTCAAGCGTTTCCGGTCACCAATCGCTTTCAAACATCACAAACGACACCTGGTACACCGTACGAATCCCGCTCTCGGCGCTTGTCCGAGGCTCTGAATGGTTTGCGGCACCCCAAACATGGTCGTCTGCAACGCTCGATGGTATCTATCTCGGGATCGAAAGCAGGGGAGCTAGCCGTTTGTGGACAGAAATAAAAGATTATTCGATCACTGAAGAATAATTCACGTTTAAAATATGTCCCTCGCCGCCATCGTCACGCTTTTGCAAACATCGCTCCTTTTGCTCACGCTCGCGCAGGGGCCAAATGTTCCGGAGGCGCTGAAAACGCAGGCCACGAACATAGCAAATCAGGCTGCTGATGCCACAAAAGACGGGATATATATTTATAAACTGGCGACAAAATGATCGCCGATCAGACGACGTCAGATTATGCAAAGCCGCCGCGACAATGACGTCGCGGCGGGGCAACGAGCTTTCGGCCGTTGAACAGCTCTAGTGCTCCGAGAGCATCCAGTCGAGATAGATCAAAGCGTCACTTGCTGACGGCAGATCGCCCTTTTTGTGGTACTCGAAGATCCGCGCGGTTTCAGTAAACATGAAATCGACACGCGCCCCCACGAGCTTTCCCTGGGAGTGTTTTGCTTTTTCATCCCACGGCAGGGACGCTCCGAGAATCGGGTATACGCGCAGTTTCTTGTAGTGCAGGCTGCAGGCGGCTACGGCCCCCATAAATGATCGCAGCACCTGCCAATATGGCGCAACAAAGGCGACCTTGGTGTAGCCTTTCTCCTTGGCATAGCAAACAAGGTCGATTTGTTCGCTGTAGGCGTTAAAGCTCATAGCCTCGCCTACAGAAACAAGCGTACCAGGAAGAGAGACTATGCGATCCGGCGCAACACGTCGAATCTTGAGCGCCGCTTGCCATGCCTTGGCACCCGCAAAATCGCAGGTCGACTCGAGTTCTTCGAAGCCGGGTACTGCGATGAGGCCAGGAAGAGTTGCGGCGCGGTTGAGCACCGATGCCTGGTTGTCGCGCGTCTGTCCAATGAGGTAGGTTAGCTCGCAGTCCCGTGGAGGATTTTGCGCTGCCCTGATGACTGATTGGTAGAGGTCGATTAGTTCGCCGAGGTTATGCAAAGGACGCTCCTTTCTGGCTATTTCTGACTCGCAAGACTATATATTGACTTCGAAAAAGTGTCAAAAAGTCCTTGGGCAGTCAGAGCGCACTCTTTAAAACGCACCAGAGTTATGTTAGAGTGCCGCAATGCAACATCCATCTGACGAGAGAACATTAGTAATAGTTAAGCCTGATGGCGTTCAGCGCGGACTCGTGGGCGAAGTTATCAAGCGTTTCGAAAATGTCGGCCTTAAACTTGTGGGTATGAAAATGATGGTCCCGAATGCCGACAAAATCGAACAGCACTACACGCTTGATCCGCAGTGGCGCAAAGTAACCGGCGAGAAAACTATTGCGAGCTACCAGGCCAAAGGCCTTACGCCGCCTTCAATGGATCCTCTCGAGATTACCGCTAAAATCCTTGCCAACCTTAAAAAATACATGACCTCAGGCCCCGTGATTTTCATGGTTCTTGAAGGTGCTCATGCCGTGAAAATAGTCCGAAAGCTTGGGGGCGGCACAGAGCCGCTTAGCTCAGATGTTGGCACTATACGCGGCGATTACGTGCTCGACTCGTATTCTATGGCTGACACCGACGGGCGCGCTGTGCGCAATGTTTTGCACATGTCAGGTTCTGTAGACGAGGCCAATGTTGAAATAAAGCACTGGTTTGCTGACGGAGAGATAGTGGATTATCGTATCATCCATGAAGAAATCCTTTACGATGTGAACCTGGACGGGATCCTCGAATAACAATGATCATATTTGTTTGCGGAGCAGCTAACGCGGGCAAAAGCACAGTCGGGAAGCTCGTAGCCGAGCGCGTACGCGCGGCTTTTATTGAGGGCGATGATGTCCGCAAAATATTCTATAAACATACCGTAGAACAAGCCCGCGAACGGATCGTGGAATGCATCGCCGCGCTGGTGAAAATCGTCGTAAAACACGAAGAAAAAGTCGTGGTTGCGTACCCGCTGTGGAACGAAGATTTTGATTCTTTGAAGAACAATCTGGCAGAAATCAATGTACCGCTGCATTTCGTGGCTCTGAATCCACGGCTTGATATAGCAGTGACCAATCGAGGTACTCGCGAACTTGAGGCCTGGGAAGTGGACTGGATAAAAGAACTTTACGCTAAGGGTGTGAATAGTCCCACCTTTGCCACCGGCATCGACAATACCGATATGACTCCGGAAGAGTGCGCAGAAGCGGTGGTTAAGCTTCTCAAGATTGAGCTATAATAATTTACATATGGCAGATCATCACACGCAGTATTTGCATACGGCTAAATACGGTAACCCCGGGGGGCATCACACGATGAAACCGATGTTTAAAAAGGTTGAAAACCATATCTATAAATCCGAATACCATCCGGATGTAGTCGCAAACTCTAACGAAGGCAACAAGGCCATCTACACTATCCGAGGCAATAAAGTCTATGCTACCGGAGAGCACCCCGACGGTCCTTCACCACATGCGATGTTTACTATTACCGACAAGGGAATGGTGCACACCACTATGGATCATCCTGAACACAAAAACGGTCTTGCGGTTTTTGTGATGGATCACCGGCCCGATCCGGAGTTCATCCAGAAAACCATAGCCGCAGAAGTCTCCAGTGCGGCCCCTACAACAAATCCCAACAAAGGTTCATAAGCTAGACCTCATTGCATTTCCATGAAGGGGCGTATAATGGACTTAGCGGCCGGTACATAAACCTGCTTGGTTAACTTAAGGGAGCCATCACGGAAGATGCACGCTTCGGTGTGCACCCTGGGCACCCACCTGGATTTCAAGTCCAGGCTTACGGTACTGACCGCAACAAAAAACTCGCCCTTGCGAGTTTTTTGTTGCAAATGGTCAATAAATTCTAAGCACGAAATCCGAAATAAATTTTAAACGTTAAAAGAACTCAAAATTCTAAACAAAGTCGTGAGCCCGTTTGATATTTGTGATTCAGGGTTTAGATGTTGTTTCGGATTTCGTGCTTCGGATTTTTTGAGTTATTTATTATCGGTTGCGTGTTACGATGTCTGAATGCTTTTATACGCGCAGCTTGCCGTTTTGGTGGTGCTGGTCACGCTCAATACTTGGCTCGGAATAGACAAAAACCTTTACTTCTCCGTATGGTGGTGGGACATCCCAACACATTTTTTAGGTGGAGTGTGGGTGGGGCTATGTGCGGGATGGCTTTTTGCGCTGAATAAAAAGAAAATTACAGTAGCGCAGTGTGCCTTTTTTGCCTTAGCTGTTGGTGCGGGCTGGGAAGTGTTCGAGCACATGGAGGCAGTGGCAGGCAATATTTTCATGCCGTATTGGGTTGATACGACCAAAGACTTGATCATCGATACCCTGGGTGGCATGTTGGCGGGATTCTTGATGCTGCGTATCCAAAAAGTATGGCGAAAATAACCTTTTACGGCGGGGCGGGGTCGGTGACTGGCGCAAACTTTTTACTCGACACGGGTGATAAAAAGATTCTCATAGATTGCGGTACTCGCGAAAAGGAAGACATCTGTGACCCGGAAAATCATGCTCCTTTTGCGTACGACGCAAAGGATATCGATGCCGTCATAATCACGCATGCGCATCAGGATCATATCGGCCGCGTTCCAAAACTTGCCCGCGAAGGACTCAGGTGCCCCATATATTCTACGCCTGCGACCCGCGACCTCTCAGAGGTGATGTTTGAGGACGGCGTCAGTGTAATGCGCCATGATGCCGAGCGCAGAAATTGCACACCGATCTACGAGACTGCCGATTATGAAAAAGCGCTTTCGCTATGGCAAACGCACCCGTACCACGAACCATTCCCCATAGGCGATGTCCAGGTCGAATTCCTTGATGCCGGGCATATCCTAGGCTCAGCCATGGTCAAAATCTCACGCCCCAATAAGAGCAGTCACACTGCACTTATTCGGTCAATAATTTTTACTGGCGATCTTGGTAATTCTCCTGAGCCCCTCCTCAATGACACCGAAAGTCCAGAGGGGGCCAACTACCTGCTAATGGAAACAGTTTACGGCGACCGGGTGCATGAAGGGCGGGGCGATCGCATCGAAGCTTTGCGCAGGTCTATAGAAGAAACGCGCATGCGAAACGGCACGCTCTTGATACCGTCTTTTTCGGTAGAGCGTACGCAAATACTGCTTTTTGAGATACACAAAATGATGGAAGAGGGTAAGCTCACGCGCATTCCGGTTTACCTGGACTCGCCGCTTGCCACACGCGTGACCGAAGTATTTCGTAAACATCGTGAAATTCTCAATCCCGATGCGCAAAAAGATTTCCTAGATGGCGATATATTTTCTTTCCCCGGCCTTACGGTGGTGCATCACTACGACGACAGCATCCACAAAGCTAAAAATCCTAAGGTGATTATCGCCGGGGCGGGGATGTCGAGCGGTGGCCGTATCCGATCGCACGAAAAAAGGTACCTGCCTGATTCCAACGCCACTTTTCTTTTCTCGGGTTATCAGGCTCCCGGCACTCTGGGCCGGCGTATCCAGGATGGGCAGAAAAAAGTGATGATAGATGGCGAAAGCGTCAAAGTCCGCGCAAAAATAGCATCGCTTTCGGGCTACTCCGGCCACCGCGACCGCGATGGCTTGATGCAGTTTGTTGAAAATACCGGCGAAAGCTTGGAAAAAGTATTCTGCGTCATGGGCGAACCGCGTGCATCAAACTTTTTTGCACAGCGTGTCAGAGACTTTCATGGCATCGAAGCAATAGTCCCGCAAGCAGGCCAATCACTCGAAATCGACCTATAATTGGATTGTACATTTTTCAAGCGTTAGTAACACTTTTGTTGAGGATAGCGAGGTCTTCTCGCCGCGCGGCAAGGTAGTTTTCCAGGAAGGCAAAGGGGGGTAAGA
>JAGVDT010000098.1 GCA_020058565.1 Minisyncoccota bacterium
TAACGATTAATGGCCAACACCAAAATCGTACCGTGCCTTTCGCTATTTCAAGGAACTAGTTGACACCACAAAGTGTCACTAACCCGTATGATATGTACAACAAATTTGACAAAAAGCTTATTCACCGGTGTGGCTAAATATGAATTGACTCTGAAGACCCCCCAGAGGTACAGTTAACCCAGTGATGGGATGACCGAACTGGGCTCCGGCCAACTTTCCTGAATTTCCGATAAATTCCATCGCTTATACAGAGATTTCAACATCTAGTTTTCAGGCGCGAGTGTGCCGGTAGGCCGCTTTTGCTCTGTGACCGATTTTGGGTCTCCAAAGTGGCTTATACAGGCAAAACCTAAGGATTCCAAAGCTTCGGCTCGGAAGACATATCGAAAAAGAGCAGTGGCGAGCGTGCCGCTGATCTCCCTCCTTTTCACTGCGGCGGCGCTCCTGCCGACGTTTGTCCATGCGAGCATTCTCAGTGACATCATAGCGATGTTTACGCAGAGCGCTCAAGCCGAAGTAGCCTCCCCGGCGACTTTTAGGAACGTCCAAACTATGCCGCTTTTGAGGCCTGCCATGAACATTTCCCCCGCTCCTGCCCGTGGAGGTGGCGACGTGACTATCGTGGACAATTCCGCGCTTGTGGCATCCGAGGGTCCTTCCGGCACACTGGCCGACATCGAAAAGCCGAAGAACGCTACTATTAGTAGATACGTCGTGCGGGAGGGCGATACGCTTTCGGGCATTGCGCAAATGTTTGAGGTAACCACCAACACCATTCGCTGGGCGAACGATATCTCGGCAAATGGCACGCTCAAAGTGGGCCAAGTCCTCACCATCCTGCCGATCCCCGGGGTCAAATACACCGTAAAGAAAGGCGATACTTTGGCCTCGCTCGCCAAACAATTCAAGGCCGATCCAGACGAAATCGCCAACTACAACGAAATAGCCAATGGCACGCTCGCTGTAGGCACCGAAATCATTATTCCAGACGGCGAAATAGCCGCTCCGCCAGCTCCCGCAAAGCCAAAAGCCGGCGTGAACCCTGCGCATGATGTAGGTCCCATAGGCACCTTGGCGCAGATCGGCTACTATGTGGCGCCTCTCTCGGTATATACGAGGACGCAGAATATTCATGGCTACAACGGCGTCGATTTGGCAGCGCCCAACGGCACGCCGATATTTGCAGCAGCTTCTGGGCAGGTTGTCGTCGCCAAAGCGGGCGGCTACAACGGCGGCTACGGCAGCTACGTAGTAATCCAGCACGACAACGGCAGCCAAACCCTCTATGCGCATATGTCGAAAGTTGCTGCATACGACGGCCAGACGGTTATACAGGGTCAGGTGATAGGCTATGTCGGCTCTACGGGCAAATCCACCGGGAACCACGTCCACTTCGAGATCCGCAATGGGATTAAAAATCCTTTCTAGTATGTCGCCGCACCTGATTCAAACCCTCATTCAGATTCTCCGCATCTTCTTGTAATTTACCGAGCGCGTGGTAAAAATTCTCCACTCTATCCTTGCGGAAGGAAGAGTTGCTTGAAAAGGCGTTGCACGTTGAATAAAGGGGTAAACACATGCATGCTCAGCAGCTGTTTTTCGGGTATATGCGCAGGCGGGCGCCCCGGACGGAAGTCGCGTCTTTATTTGATCTGGCTGAAAGGAAATTCTCTGCGCTCGGGATCAGGGTATACCTGACGACTCTTGCAGAGGCGGCAGAAATCCAGGCCGCCAATCAAGATTCGTGGGAGGTGTTTCCACCAATGCTCGACACAAGGCTTTCAGTCATCAGGGAAAATGAATCGTACGCGATAGTCGGGGTTGGCCGAGACGAAATAGCTGTGTTTAATCACGCCGGGCGCGTGTACGAGGGTACGCAATCGCTTGCGGAAAAGGTGGCCGACCGCTCCTTCTGCTATGGTGCTGCGATTCCACCTGATCCTGAAATGCCATACGCTGAAGTTACCGCCCCGATAGCACATGTCGTGCGCGGCAAATTCGCGTATATCGGCGCGAGCTGGGTCCACCCGGAATACAGGAGGCAGCAAATCGCGGTCCTGATATCGCTGGTGTCGCGAGCGTGCGCCTACTCGCTGTGGGCGCCGGACTGGGTCGTCGGGATGTTTCCGGTCGGGATCAAACCCGAGGCGCTCGCCTCGTACGGCTACCGCCACAATGAACGCTCGCTATGGTTTCACAACATGGGACCTAAGCCAGTGGAGCGAGTACTGACGGTGATCGACTCAAAACAGCTTCTCTTAGGCCTCGAACGATTCGTTGAAGAGCAGACATAGAGAGTCTGGACTTTGAACAGAACGCCAAGCCGCGCGAATCCTCGCGCGGCTTTTCCCTGTTCGTGCCTTCCGCAAAATTTAAGACTCTTCCTCAGTGTCTTTTTCTATTTCAAGCCGTGCGTCCTCAAGTGCTTTATCTACTGCGGCAAAGGCGTCGTTTGTGGCCTTGCGTATCTCTTCACCCTCTCGATCTAGTTCGGTAAATTTTTCCTCAAACTTCTTCTCTTCAGCGAGGAAGTATTCGAGAGGGTCGACTCCGTCGGGGATTGTTTTGTCGTCAGTCATAAATTATTTAGATGTTGCGACGAATAATGTCAGTCTCTCTAACGCCTCTTTTTCGGTCTTAAAACCACTTTCTCGTAGAAGAGCGCCGAATTTCGGGTTAACTCTCCTTAGATCTGCGAAGAAAGTTCGCCACTGTTCCATGGAATGGGATTTTTCTGGGTCGTCAAAGTTATCGGGGACGTTAGTAGCTTCTGCAGTCAGTGCCTTGCCTTCCTGCCACCACGCGATAAGTTTCTTATAATCAAAGGGTTTTCCATCTACTTGTTTAAATATCATCTTCGCAAATCTATCAAACTGAGTTCCAGAAAAAGAATCAACCTCGCCTTCCAAGAGTCGGGTTATTTTAGCAAGTAAGCTTTCGCCTTCTTGTTCTGGATTTGCGGCTTCATGAGGGTCCGCTTGGCTGGTTGCGCGTGCATACTCTTGTGCGGTGTCATCACGTATTATTGTTAGCGCGTCTTTCGCTCTATCACATCTCTTGAGATTGGCGTCGCAGCGCGACCGCTGAACTAACTTTTCATCCAGGGATTTTTCTACTCTGCGCAAATGTACGTCCAGCCGATCGCGTATGTCGCGCATCTGTTTTCTCTGGCTTTCTCCCTGCTGCGGATTGTTGGCAATATAGCCGTCTATCGCCTCAAGTTTTTCTCGAAGTTCCATGACTGCCGTTTCGTATCTTCCGATATGGTCTTCCAGCTCGGCGGCTCTCGAGCGAAGGTTTGTCGCGCGCTCTTCGATTGGCGCTAGCTTTTTTCCTATTCTTTCCTCTAGCCGGCTAACGTGCTTTGCGCGTAACGTTTCAGCCGTAGTTCTTTTAGCTTCGGCGTCGTCAAGAAATTTTCTCTGCTGTTTTGCGGCGGACTCTTTTTCGTGGATAATCCGGCTCAGCTGATCTCTTTTTGAGACCGCAGAGCCAAGCCGCAATAAATTGTATTGTTTGGATATTGGCAGTCTATTCCAAATACTGGTTGGATCTTTGAGCATTTTTATCCTGTCTTCGACATCGAGTCGGTTTCTAAACAACGAATTGCGCTCCCCTTCGAGTCTGGCTGCGAAATCTTTATGTTTCTCGACTGTGGCGGTGGCCCCAGCGATTCGCGCGTCTTGTTTTTGTACTCCGGTATCAGCGCGCCATTTGTGATATTTGAGCTCTACAGAGTCTGCGATTCTCCCTATCCATTTAGCGTTTCCAGGTATCGCTCGGTCTTCAATGTTTTCGATCCTCTCTCTTTTGGGCTATTCCGTTTTATGCTCAGGTGGATTTGTTGCAGCACCGGGAGCGCCCAATTGTTCAGGTGACATCATGTGCAAAAGTATATCATTCCGTGTCTGTGGCAAATCTACAGCTCCCGAGATCTATACTGCAGAGCTTCGAGCATGTGGTCTTTTTCGATGGCTTCGGAGTTGAAGAGGTCGGCAATGGTGCGGGGATTGGGCTAAGAGCCGAAAAGTTCGTGATGCGTGCCAATCTTGACGAACACTACTGAATCAGAGCCAAGCTCCTTGTAGATTGCCCGGTAGTCACCAGTGATGTTTATGCTTCGATATCCTGCGAATTCCGCCTGAAGAGGGTGGTTGTGAAGAATTGGGCTATGCGGGTCGCCGATGAAAATATCTCGACGTTTCTTGAATTGTTCGCGCAATTTCTGCGATAGTTTTATGTACTGCTTCTCGAAATTTTTGTGGAAGCTAACCTTCATTTCAGGGCATCGAGGTACGCATCCATCTCTTCGCCGCTAGCGAAGGCTGGAGACGAATTGCGACCAGCACGGATATCAGTCTCGACCCTTCTTATTTCTTTTGTTGTTTTGGCATTGGGGACAAGCGACTCGCGGAATTCGACTGCGCGCGCATCGGCAAATTCGCGGAGTTTTTGATTGACCACCAGTGAGAGGGGTATGCGCAAGCTTGCGGCAGCCTTGCGCGCGCGGTCACGCACGTCTTTGTCTATCTTAAAACTTACGGCGGTTTTAGTAGTGTTTTTAGTGTTCATAACCGAAGTATATACTTCGGTTGCATATGGTCAAGAACTGTTACAGTTCGCGGGAGCGGTACTGCAGAGCTTCGAGCATGTGGTCTTTTTCGATGGCTTCGGAGTTGAAGAGGTCGGCTATGGTGCGGGCGACTTTGATGGTGCGGTGGTAGCCTCGGGGTGAAAGTTTCATGCTGCGGGCAGCAGTTACCAGGGTTTCCTCGGCCAGAGGGGTTAGGTTTGCCGACTGCTCTATTTCACGGGGACCCATGTCGGCGTTGGTGGTGACATCTTTGGCATTAGTGAAACGCTCGGACTGTTTGCTCCGTGCGATTTTCACGCGTGCGCGTGCTGCAGGAGATTCGGCAGGGGCATTCCCGCGCTTTTGAGCGAGCGACTCCGGTGATATGTCGCCTACTTGGACCCAGAGGTCGATACGGTCGGCTATGGGGCCGGAGATTTTGCGGCGGTATTTTTCTACCGTGTGCGGCAGGCATGCGCAGTCACGAGTGCCGTGCTTGCCGCAGGGGCAAGGGTTAAGGGCAGCGATAAGCATAA
>JAGVDT010000065.1 GCA_020058565.1 Minisyncoccota bacterium
ACTAACCCCGTTTAGCTTCCTGGAGAAGTATCTGGCCGCTCGCCAAGAAGCATTAGCTATCCTCAACAGAAGTGTTACCAACGCTTGAAAAATGTACAATTTGCCCCTTCCGACCATAAAAAGCCTAAAAATAAGGGCTTTCTGGGTATCGTGGCATGGTATAGTGGCGCCAATGGACCTTGTTAGAAGCTCAGAAACAACACCTGTAAAGGACTATTTTTACGAATTCATTGGAAATCGCTATGGCTTCTAACAGGGTGGACCCCCTGAAAGACCTCAACGAACCCCAGAAACAGGCGGTTTTGACCCTGGAGGGGCCACTTTTGATCGTAGCGGGGGCAGGGGCTGGAAAAACAAAGACCATCACCAACCGCATTGCCCATCTGATGAGCACGGGCATCGCCGGTAATCGCATACTAGCGCTTACTTTTACCAACAAGGCAGCGAACGAGATGCGCGAAAGGGTTAAAAAACTACTCCCAGAACATCATGGGCCATTGCCCCTTCTTACGACCTTCCATGCTCTGGGCGCACGGCTCCTTAGAGAGTTTCATCAGGAGGCCGGAGTAGCTAGAGGTTTTGTGATCTGGGATCGCGACGACAGTATCCGCGCCATAAAAAAGATCACCAAAGACCTCGGGCAGGGCGACGCTGCGCCCCGGAGCTTTCTTTCCGGCATATCGAGGCGCAAAGGTGAGGGGATATCCGCACAGATGTTTGCCGAATCAGCCTCTTCCTACCGCGAAAAAACGCTCGCGGAAGTCTGGCTCGAATACGAAAAAGTATTGGCCGAGGAAGATGCGCTCGATTTTGACGACCTCCTCCTGCGGACGCTGCGCCTTTTGCAGACCAGAACCGACGTACTGGGGAAGCTTCAGAACCGCTGGACGCACATAACCATCGACGAATACCAAGACACGAACGTGGCTCAATTTGAAATAGCAAGACTATTAGCCGGACCTAGACGTAATATTTGCGTAGTTGGAGATGGCGATCAGCTAGTGTACTCATGGAGAGGAGCTGACATCGAAAATCTTTTAAGTTTTGAGACGATATTCCCGGGAACAAAAGTCGTACTGCTCGAACAAAACTACCGCTCTACCCGCACCATCTTGGCCGCCGCCAATGCTGTTATCGCTAAAAACGTTCGCCGCAAAGAAAAAAACCTCTTCACCGAAAATGAAACGGGAGATCCCATACATTTTGCTGGCTCACGAAATGAAGTCGAAGAAGCATGGCATATTGCCGAACAAATCCGAAACCTAATTGATGGATCCGCACCGCGGAAAGTTTTAGCCGGAGAAATCGCTATCCTGTACCGAGAAAATTTCCAGTCTCGCGTACTCGAAGAAGCCCTTTTACGCTACTCGATACCGTACCGAGTGCTCGGTGTTCGCTTTTTCGAGCGCGCCGAAGTCAAAGACCTCCTGAGCTACCTACGCGCCGCACGAAATCCTAAATCCAAAGCCGACCTTTCACGCATCGTCGCTACACCGCCGCGCGGAATCGGTAAGACAACGCTAGATAAAATGCTTGCTGGCGATACTTTGACCGGTGCAGCAGGCGAAAAAGTGCAGAAATTCCGCGACACGCTCGCAAAGATCAAGCACGGCATAGAAACTCTTCCGGCAAGTGAGGCGGTACGCTATGCCGCAGAGGCAAGTGGCATTCAAAAAATGCTCGAGGCTGATGACGAAGAAGGAAAAGAGAGACTTGGCAACATCTACGAACTCGTAAACCTAGCGGTACGCTACGACGATCAGCAATGTCCAGAGGGTATAGAGCGCCTGCTGGAAGAGGCCGCACTCCAGAGCGAACAGGATTCGCTGAACAGCAGCGCAGACAGGGCGGCAGTTTCTTTGATGACCGTGCACGCCTCCAAAGGCTTGGAATTTGACGCTGTATTTGTGACCGGCCTCGAGCAGGGACTTTTCCCGTCAACCCGCGAATCTGACCCCTCGACGTCGCTCGGGGCAGGACGCGACAACGAAGAAGAGCGTAGGCTTTTCTACGTGGCCATGACCCGCGCCCGCAAAAAACTCTTCCTATCGTACGCACACGAGCGCATGAAATACGGCGCACGCGAACCCTCGCTACCTTCGGAGTTTTTCGACGACATCGACGATAGGCTCATGGTGGCCAAACCGCGCAAACGAGGCCTCTTGGATGACTGGAGTGATGTCATCAGGTAAAAGAGAGGCACAAAGCACTAAATTCTAAGCACGAAATCCCAAATAAATGAACTCAAATCGCTCACAAAACGCTCAAATATTCAAACGAAGTGGATTTGTTTTGTATCATTTTGACTCTTCTAGTACTTAAATATTATTTCGAATTTCGTGCTTAGTGCTTTGAGCCTCTTTATCGATTGCTATTTATTTGATACTTGTTACCTGATACTTGATACTTAAACCATATGGGTGAACGGCTGGGTCAACACTTTTTAACTAATCCGCACTACGCGGAGATCTTAGCGCGCGAAGCAGGCATCACCGAATCCGACACGGTGTTAGAAATTGGACCTGGTGAGGGCATGCTCACCCGCGAACTGCTCAAACACGCCGCAAAAGTCGTCGCGGTCGAGAGAGACGAAGCGCTGGTCGCCAAATTGCATGAAATTTTTCCAACTGAGATCAAAAGCGGCAAACTCCAGATAGTGTCCGACGATGTCCGCAACTTCAACCCTCGCACCTCGGGCCTAGTGCCTAGCGCCTACATCTTAGCCGCCAACATCCCGTACTACATCACCGGGGAACTTCTGCGGAAATTTCTTGAAGCAGATGCGCAGCCGCGCACGATCGCTTTCTTAATGCAAAAAGAAGTCGCACAGAGAATACTTTCGGAAAAAGAGAGCATTCTTTCAATTTCGGTAAAGGCGTATGGCAAACCGCGCATAGCCGCAAAAGTTTCAAAAGGAAATTTCAACCCTCCGCCTAAAGTGGATTCCGCGATACTGGTAGTAGAGAACATCTCGAAGAACAATTTTTCAGATTTGAACGAGGAGAATTTTTTTGAGGTCGTTCGCGCCGGGTTTGCGTCTAAGCGGAAAATGCTTGCAAACAACCTCTCGACACGCTTCGGCAAGGAAAAAATATCGATGACGTTCTCAACGCTCGCGCTTGATCCTAAAACACGCGCAGAAAACCTTGCCCTTCAGCAATGGCTGACACTGGCACGAATGATATATTCCTAGAACCTACATCTATCCGCCTCTAACTCGCGGTCGCGTGTTAGAGGGGGATAGGCACTATGCGCATACTTTTTGACAAAGTTTTGTCGTCAAACAAATGCGAACTGTCGGAACTAACGGCCAGGATTCGGCGCCGCAGTACCTACCCAATCCGTCGCGGTGTCGGTATCAGTGACCAGGTTTTTCCTGATGAGCGAAAACCCTAACTGTGCCGTAGGGGCGGACGGTGAGAACCCGCTTCTGTCCGTGCCCCACGACATGGCATCCACTGTAGTGTTGGCGGTGTTTTGCAGATAGACATGATCGCCGCCCGCGACAAACCCCGCAAAAAATGTCTGGAAAGGAATGACCCGCGTCGACGTCGGGATATTCCAAAGGGTACGCACGCTCGTCGTACCGGCAAGCACGAGATACCCTCTAGCAGGAATGCTTGTGTTTGCTGGGAGTGTCTGCGCGGTACTCGTTGTGAGGATGGCCCAGCGAGAAACATCGACGGCTGCATCGGTGCCGTTGAACACTTCTATCCATTGATGCTGCGTTTGTCCGCCGTGTGCATTGTCGGCTCGATAATACACTTCGCTTATGACCAAATGTCCAATTCCTGTCGGCGGAGGTGGAGGCGGTGGCGACCCTGGAGGAGTCGGGGTGGGGGTCGGTGCGGGGACTGGACCACCACCAGGCAATCCGGGCGCAGGCGGGCCGCTCGAGCCGACCATCGTCATCAAAACTCCCGACCAAACAATAACGGGCAAAATAGAAACGAGACAATAATAGGGTGGCGCGGCGAGCCCCAAGACCCACTGGCCGACGTACTGTGGCGGCCCGAATTGATATGTGCGCGTCGACGGCGTCCAGATAAACGGTCCTCCGCGCGGCGGGCCAACCGCAGCGTAGATGGCGTTGTTGTAGCAATTGACAACCTGCCCAATCCTTCCGCCGAAAGGATACGCAGCCGCAACAGAAGGCACGGTGAGAAGTATTATCGAGAGCGTCGCGATCGCGCGCTTAAAACTCATCCATATATCGTAGCATGAGAGTAATAACCAATTTCCAAGAAACAAGATACAAATGAATACCGAAGATAAATAAATTGCTCACTAAAAAATATTTGTAATTTGTTTCTTGCTCATTGGAACTTTTTTGTATGGTGGGGATATGCCCCTATACGCTATACCCTATACGCTATACCCTATACAAGTGGATCCTCTCCTTCGTCATCGTTACATTGCAGCCCTTGTCGCGGCAGGGACGCTTTTTATGATCGGAACTTTCGTGGTCGTCAGCCGCTCCGCGGTCTCTCCGGGAGCTGGGTACGGCGGCATCACGATCAACGGCGTAATCCAGGCGAGCGACCCTGCAGCCATAATCCCGACCGCACCGGCGCCCGTGCGCCCCACGGCCGTCGATGTGCCCTATACTAAAATCACTACGCAGCCAAACCCGAGTCCTCCTCAGCCTCCGCAAAGCGACTATTTTGACTGGGATTCTTTTGTTAGCGCGCTTTCGCGCCCGCCGGCAGTCCCCGCCAAAACAGACACAGGAGAGTCTTCCATATCTGATGCGTATGCGTTCGTGCCAAAGGGCCTCATAAGCATCGAGGACATGCAGCCGCTTAACACCATGTCGGCGTCGCAGAAACTTCTCTACGGATGGGGAAGCGACGTCGGGAGCGCCATTCTGACCTACGAAAACGCCAACCCAAACCAGCCCGCTATACTTACTGATTTCGCGCAGGATCGAGAAAGCCCGGGTAAGATTGCGGCCATGAAGCGCCTTGGCGCCGACCTCCAGGCAGTCGGTAACAGCATCGAAACAATAGGCGATACACCGCCGCAAATGACCACTGCTGGTCCGGCTTTGGCCAACGCATATCGCGAAATAGGACGAAACCTGGCGCTAATACCAGATGCCAAAGGTGACGAGGCGTTTGTGCAGGCAATACTTACCTACAACAAATCTGCCGAGGACTTCGTCCAAAAATACGTAGCCGTGGCGCTCATCTTTCAGGCCAACGACGTAAAGTTTACTCAAGACGAGCCAGGCGGTGTTTTTATGTTCCCCGGCAACTAGGCTACAGGCGACAGCTATCAGGAACTAGCTCTAAACACAGATCTTTGGTAAAACGACCTCATGACTGGGGTCATACGCTCACACAGAGAGTTAGTCGTCTGGCAGAAGGCTTTGGAGCTTGTAGCCCAGATATATACGACAACTGAGAAGTTCCCGCAGAGAGAAATGTACGCTTTGGCAGCCCAAATGAGACGCGCTGCAGTGTCGATACCATCCAACATTGCCGAAGGACGCGGACGCAGCTCCCGTAAAGACTTCACTCACTTCATCTCATCCGCATAGCATACGGCTCGGCAACCGAACTTGAAACCCAACTTCTCATTGCGAAACGACTGGCTTTCATGAATGAAAAGGAGTCCGCTGCAGCCCTATCGCTTCTCGATGAAATCTGCAGAATGCTTTATGGCATGCCAAAGAAGCTGAACGCTGGTTCCTAATGCCTCTAGCCTAATTTTCTGAGTTATAATTTCTCCTGTGGATACCGCACAGACGGGTTTATTTGGTATATCGCATGCCAGGGTAACTGCCTACGCCGCGGTACTACTTTTATGCGGCGTAGTCGGCTGGCAAGCGATAGCACAGCCTTCCGCCGTAGTGCAAAATGAAACCACACCTTCTACGGAAAACGTACAGATCGCAGAAGATTACCTTGCCTCACTTGCTTCCACGACCCAAACAGCAGGATATGGAAACATTACTCCCCTGGGAGCATCAATTTTTGCGCAGGCACTGATCGCATATGACAAAGCTCTTGAAACTTCTTCGTCTACGGATGTGGGCTTAGCGGCCGTTCAAGCATATGGCACCAGCGTGAGACCCAGCGTTGATTATAAAAGCTACGCAGCAGGCGATATTTTGACGACCGCTGACACTTCCAAAGACCGAGTACTCGCATATCGCGCTGATCTACGGACAGCTCTAGAGCCACTTTTGGAAAACAAGGAATACGAGCTAGACATCTACGCACAATATGTTGATACCAAAGACGCAAAATATCTTGCCGGACTTCACTCAGCGGCACAAAATTACCGCATTGCCGTGTCTAAGACAGAAAAAGTCGTAGCTCCAGTTGATGCCTCGGTTTATCACGCATCCATCTTGTCATCGCTCAGCAAATTTGCTTCAACTCTCGAAGCTCTTGCCGACAACGCAAACGATCCGTTCGCATCAGCCGCACTCCTGCGAACATTTCTCGACGCCCAAGATGGCGTAATCGCGTCGTTTAACTCCATAGGGAAGTACGCGACATCTAAAATATTATGATGCGGAAAATATTTACTATTTTTGCCGGTCTTGCGACACTCGTACCGCTAATAGCGCTCGCCCAGGTTTCACCAGAATTTTCTCGTCAAGGCATTTTTGGCTGTGGCAGAAACGCAGCTGCACTTAGCACTTCTGTAGGCGCATTTTCTGCCACGGGAGGTGTATACGTACCGGTTGCGGACTACACCGTAGAATTAAATACCGGCACACTGGTGTACCTTGAATGCGTTTTACGAGGAATAGTGAATCGCGAAAGCGAAAGTGCTTCTGTTGCAATAATTAATCAAGAAGTACGTTTTTTCCTTACAGGTGATGAAGGTGGACCGCTTTTTCGCACAAATCCTGAAAAACAGTTGGACACAGAAGCAAATCGGGTCACACTCGTGAGCCTGCAAAGACTTCAACAAATAGATGACCCGGTGACCCGCGCAACCGGAGGCACTATCGTACAGGCGGCGGCGAGAAATTATATGGCCAGCCGACAAGACACAGCCGGGATGATTTGTCCGTATGATGTCGATCTCAATGCCTGTCGCAACGGCGATTTGAGTCCTGCGTGCAAAGATGCCTTTACGGATCCCAGGTGCAGCGATGAATTCCGATTTTGGTACGCACGTGAATACGTGCTTGATAGAGCAGCAGCAGCGCTTGAGGTAATGGAGGATTGCTGGGAAGAGGGTGATGGTTTCTCATGCGTTACTACTATTGATGAAAACGGTGATCGCATAATCCAAACACCAAGCTCAATAGTGGAGGCGAAAGCAATCCAGGCACTTACTTCGGGTTTTCGTCGTGTAGAGAGCGCAAACAATATTGATCAAATGGTGGGAGCGCTCTATGCTGGCCTCGGGACTCAAGCACTTACCGGCAGTGGCGGACTCCTCACAGGCCTTTCGACCGCGATTGGCGGCAGCGCATCGTACCTTTCGCGTATGACCGCGGAGTCGAATCAAGGCCTCAGAAATGCAGCTGCCAACGCCGCTCTCCAGATACTCGCGGCCGCTCGCAATGTCGAAGTCCAGTACAATCAAGTAGTGTCTGCAATAGCAAACTCTCTGACCAACGCCATAGGTCAGCTACGTAGCGCTGAAAAGCAGTGTTGGGATCTGATCATCTACAACACTCTGCCATCGCCAGCTGGGCACGTCTGCGCGGCCCCGCCAGTAGACGGCAAATGCACCGGTGTCTCAGGCGCACAGCTCACCATAGCCACCTCGACCGACGCCTCAAAAGCAATAATAGATGCGCAGATCGCCCCGATAGCTACACAGGCAGTACAAAATGTGCAGAAATCCCAGGCCGCACTCACACTGATCGATCAGCTGATACAGGGCGTCTCTGGCACTGCATCGCTCGACGCACAGCGCTTGGCACTAGTGCAGCTCGACCAGTTAGTCTCGCAGGGCCGGCTCCATGTGCAGGCAGATGTAAACTCAGTACAGCAGCAGCAAGCGGCAGTAGCCGACGCGATGTCGCAGCTGATCACCCAGACCAAAACACTCTGGGCAGACGATACTGACCCCACCAAAGGCTGGTGCAACGTAAACAACCCCGCAGTGATTACTTTCTGGGATTCCCGTTGGCGATAAGCATATGAAAAAACTTCTGAAAAATACTGCATTCGCCACGTTACTGACCGTCGTCATGTTAATTAGTTTTTTCAATTTTCCGGCATCGACTGATGCCGCTACCACGTGCCCAACTGGACCCGGATGGACTACTGGGCCTGGAAGATTCCTAACCTCTCGCCAAACTGCCTGCTATTTCAATGGTGAGTATCTAGGCTGGGCATCCCCAGACGATACGCCGCTCAATTGCCCGAGTGGATCAACCTCGATATATTCCGGAGGCAATCAAACCTGTATAGATAATAGCACCGGGAGAGGGGTGGAGGCCGTTGATAACAAAAACTTAGCCACATGCGCGCGCGCGAGTTTGTTTTCCACTGACGACTGGGGCGATTGTTTTCTTGCAACTGTAAGTGTGACAATAGGAACTGCGATCATACAAATACTTTCTTCAATCATGTGGATAGCTGACAGCTTCCTTTCATTTGTGATCAAAAAGACGGTCTTGATCGAAGGATTTTCAACAGTTTATAAAGAAATCCGGGGACCAATAGAATCAACCTGGGTATTCATACGCGATCTGATAAATATCGGCATCATAGGAATGTTCGTGTTTATTGCGATCAGCATCATATTGGGCATTAAACAATACGGCGAAAAGAAGCTAATCGCCAACGTGCTCATCGTCGCAATACTCATCAATTTCAGTTTTTTGTTCACCCGCATCATCATCAACGCTTCAAACCTATTCACTACAAATATCTACAATCAGATGATAGTTCCGCTAATCCCAGCAGGAACCACCGGTGGCGACACACCGAACATTGGAGGTAGATATATTACCGACCTCCGCGTACAATCACTCTTGGACGCAGGGAGCACGTTAACGCAACGCTATAACGACGGAAAAGAAAGCCTGGGGGCACTTTGGATGCATGTGTTTGTTTCAAGCTTTGTGATACTCGGCGTCACTATAGCGTTTCTTTTTGCGGGGGTCATACTTCTGTCGCGTTTTATAGTACTGGTAGCGACACTTCTCCTTTCTGCCGCAGCTTTTGGCTCGTTTATTCATCCCTCGACCAAATGGGTTTGGGATAAATGGTGGAGCGCCCTCCTTAAAAATGCCGTACTGGCGCCAGTCTTTTTTATATTTCTTTGGGTTTCACTTAAGACATCTGACAGCATCGGCAAGGCAGTGGAAGCAGCAGGTAGCTGGGGTCAAGTAAGCGTGGGATATACGTCCAATGCGGATGCTGGAACCGTGGGTCTATTGATCAACTATCTGCTAGTGCTCGGGTTATTATTCTTAGGAGTTTTTCTCGCCAAAAATCTTTCCGACTCTCTTGCAATGCGTATTTCAGGCGGAATAGTCTTTGGGTTGACCGGCGGTGCGATGAGTGCCCTTGGCCTGGGGACCAACTATCTCGCTTATCGCAATCAAAAATTTATTGAAAGGCGCCTAGAAAAAGTAAAGAGGGATACGAGTCTTGACGAAAACGAGAAGGCACGCAAAGTAGCGGCGCTCTCTGGGCGTCTTGACCGAGCCAAAGCGGCAACAAAACGTGACTACAATGCATTCAATATGGATGCAATTAAGACAGGTATGAAGTCCGCAGTCGGTCTTTCCGGTATTTCTGCTGGCCAAACTAAGAATACTTCATACGCCAAAATGGTAGATGAGCACGGTAAGAAACTGGCCGAACGCTATCAAGCGGCTGAGCTCAGTAAGGAAGACAGGGATGCTATGCATAAGCGTGCTAACGAGGAGAGGGAGTCCGCAACAGCCATGAAAAAAAGTGCGGAAGCAAACAAAGAAGCCGCTCAGGCAACAAAAGATGCTGCAGAAACTCAGAAGAAAGCGGCACAGGATCAAGTCAGATTAGCTAAAACAAAAGAAGAAACACATATAACAACAAAACAACAGCAGGACGCTGAAGACGAAACAACTATTAGAGGTGGTGGCCCGGGCACTGAAGCTGCGCGAAGCAGGATAGACAGGAATAAGCGTCTTGCCGACGAACTCACAAAACAACGAATGGATGCCGATGAAAATCTGTCTAAGGTCTTGGCGCGGCACGCTAATGCAGACTATGACGGCCCTCTCGCGGCGGCAACCAAAAAACTAAATGAGGCAGCGAAAAAAGAAAAGGAAGCCATAGCAGCCGCAGACGCGGTTAGCGGTCATATCAATCGATTTAACACGGCTCTCAACAAGCGGATTAAAAACGCGTCATGGAATCCCGATTACAGCAAAGCAGCATTGAAGCAAATTAGAGCCCATCACAAACAAGAGCGAATTAAGAATACTCTTGCCGCCGCTGGTGGGGATCACGATGATGGTCATGGAGGAGCAAAGAAAGACACACAGGCGGCAGATCAAAAAGCAGAACCAGCACATTAAATACGATAATTATATGCCCCAACAAAATTCGCCCAAAGACACAGATACCCTTATAAAGGAACGAATGGCGCAACTTCCGAAGATCGTTCAGGATGCAATCACATCGGCTGACGTTCAACAACATTTGCGTACATTGGCTAATGGCCACAAATTACACATAGATCAGTGGGCCACACTTGAGAATGAAGTGATGCTTGCACTCATGGGACTCTCTCAGGTCCAAGATCTTGCTGAAAATATTCAAAATGAAGTTGGGGTCTCTGCTGAAACTGCCGCTTCGCTCGCACTAGATATCAGCCAAATAGTTTTTGAGCCGATACGACAGGAGCTGGAGAGGGGACTAGAGCATCCCGAGGCAAAGGAGAAAGAAGTTAGCGCTACCGAGGCTGCGCGGACACAAATACTCGCTAGCGAGCAGACGCCTACGGCGACCGTAGGCTCGGCGATCAATCCGATGCCGCCCGCAACACCGCCAGCACCGGCTCCAACTGAAAAAGCAGTGCGCGCACCGGTATCAGCTTCGTATACTTCCCGCCAACCTTCTACAGAGCGTAAGAGTGCCACGGGAGATCCGTATCGTGAATTGCCACAGTAGCGGCAATTCCAGGTGCCAGCTTCCAGGTGCCAGGTTCCAGGAAATACTTGGAAATTCGACTCGGTGGACATATACTCCCGAATCTATGCCGAGGCCAGAGCGTTCATACGCAGACTTAATCGTGTGGCAAAGGAGTGTTTCTCTTTCTTCAAAGATCTATCGATTAACTAATAACTTTCCGAAGCAGGAGCAATTTGGACTTACTAATCAAATGCGTCGCGCAGCTATCTCAATTCCCTCAAACATAGCAGAAGGACGCAGTAGGGGAACATCAAGAGACTTCATGAACTTTCTCAGAATAGCACTCGGCTCTGCGGCCGAACTGGAAACACAAATTATTATTGCAGATGACTTAGGTTTTTGTGACTTCGAGAAATCGTCTGAAATTAAGAACGAACTGATGGAAATACGGAAAATGTTGCATGGTATGATTAGGAAACTAGATTCTCGCACCTAGCTGCGTTTTCCTGGCAGCTGGAAGCTGGAAGCTGGTCGCTCATCCATGCAGTTTCAAGTGCCACAGTTCATCGAAGTTGAAGACAAAATCTTTGGGCCGCTTACTTTTAAGCAATTTATCTATATTTTGGGCGGTGTTGGCGGCTCGTACATCATATTTAGAATGTTCCCGCTCGTAATTGCCGGGCCCCTGATACTCGCAATAGGGAGTTTCGCTGCGGCATTAGCTTTTTTCCAGTACAACGGCCGTCCTTTTATCCTCGCCGTAGAAAGCGCTTTTTACTATTTTACCCGCAGCAAGCTCTATCTGTGGGACAATTCGCGCAAACAAACCAACGCTCCGGCGGTGAAAACCGTCTCCGCGAAATCTGCCGAAGTATACGTACCGAAACTTTCCGACAGCAAACTGCACGACCTAGCATGGTCGCTCGATATTCAGGAACGCATCGCGGCAGGCACTATCACTCAGGAAGAGCGCCGTGCGCCACAGTATGGGGGGATTCAAACAGCGAGGGATGCACTAGTTAAATAACTGCCAGGTGCCAGCTGCGAGCTGTCAGGAAATACATAGTACAATAAATTTATGCGAAATCTTACTGGAAGCTGGCAGCTCGAAGCTCGTAGCTAATTTCTATGCCGAATGTTCGTTCCAAAAACAAATCCACACAAGACTTCGTCCCGGTATCCGAAGTGCGCGATGGAGTAGTGATGCTCAAAGACGGCACCATGCGCGCGATACTTTTGGCGTCGAGCATCAACTTCGCACTCAAAAGCGAAGACGAACAGACCGCTTTTATCGTGCAATTCCAAAATTTCTTGAATTCGCTGGATTTTTCGTGCCAGATTTTCGTGCAATCCCGCCAGCTCGACATCCGCCCCTATCTAGCCACACTTGAAATCGCGTACAAAAAACAGCTCGATGATTTGATGCGCGTGCAGATACGCGAATACATCGAGTTCGTAAAAAGCTTTACCGAAGCCGCCAACATTATGACCAAAAACTTCTTCATCGTGGTCCCGTATTCGCCCGTGATCTCTGCTTCAAAAGGCGTGGCAAGTATGCTCCCAGGCCTTGGTACTGCGAAGCCATCGTCCACCGAAAGCAACAAAACATTCGAGGAGCAGCTTTCGCAGCTCGAACAGCGTATTTCCATTGTCCAGCAAGGCCTTATCCGCACAGGGGTGCGCACAGTCCAGCTCGGCACAGAAGAAGCCGTAGAACTACTCTACAAAATGTTTAACCCCGGCGAAGACTCCAA
>JAGVDT010000052.1 GCA_020058565.1 Minisyncoccota bacterium
CCCCTCCATATGCTTGAGTGGAATCCTACCACGACTCAAAAAGCTGTCATTTCACTCTGTCGACAAGGTCCATTACAAATTTGACCGGCATACCCACCTGACTTTCTTTGCTACCCTCTACGAGAGTCGCGTAAGCATCCTCGGTCTCATCCCCTATCCCGCCAGCGCATTGAAATATCACGACTTTCTGGATCTGCTCCTCCATAAATTCTTTTGGAATTTCCTTGAAAGTCGCTACGGCAATTTCTTGCGCCGTAATACTGGCTTTGGTTTCAGTATTTATTACCGTAAAGCCATTTACATAGTGGACCGGGTATTTTGGGTACATGGCGTACCATCGTCGCACCTCTTCTCCGCTTTCAGGCTTTTCCAAAATCTCCCCATTGCACAATATGACTTGATCGCAGGCAATGATAATAGCCGGCTCAGTAACCCTCCTGAGCACTGCCTGCGCTTTTGCATACGAAAGTATCGCGGGAATTAGTTCACTGGTCGTTGATCGTATTTTCTTTTCATCGATGTCCGGAGTTACCACTTCAAACGGAATTCCAGCATCCTCAAGAATCTTGCGTCGAAATCTCGACGAACTTCCAAGTATAAGTTTCACCTGCGCAGTATAACCTGGACCCTTCTCACCATCACAAAGAAAATTTGACAAATTACTCTCATATTGTTTACTACAACGAGAAAGAGATCATAAACACAACCGGAGAAGCTACAATGCACCTCTATCACGCAGTCCCTTACAACATGACTGGGACGGTGCTCTACCCTCTCAACCAGCTTCGCCAGCTGGACGCGGGGCTTTATGCCGCGCAGGCGGCGAAGTACAAGGGTCGGCGGCGGCTTACGAAACTGCGCATCCCACTTCTAGACAATTGTCTGTGGAACGATGTGCTGTTTCTAACCGCCGTGCATCCGTCTGAATTCAGGAAGGCATTTGAGTCTGCGGGCTACGTAAGGCCTCGGCCATTTCGCGCCTTTGAATTCAAACTGGCCGACTTAGATTTGTCGCGCACAGCAGTCATTACGAAAATGCAGCCGGGTGAGCCGAAGGAGTACGAGCAATTCGATCCTGCAAAATACGCGGAGTATGCCTCAGTTCCGCAGACCACAATGAATTACTGGCGTGAGCAGCTAGCTGCAGGACAAGCTCGACCGCTTCTGTACCTCCACATTCCGCATATTTTGTTTCGTGGCTCCCTCGAGACCACCAATGCTAAAGTGGTGGAAGCCTAGCCCCGCGTCCAAAGGACTCCGTGTCCTCGGCGCGGGGTTCTTTGTTTTCTTTCTGGATAAACTGAAATCGTGCCTCTCGCCATTTCTCCCGTTGCAGGTTGAGACTATTGCCTCATGCAATAATTGCACTCATGACCGTTCCCGAGAAAAGCGCTTCGTACCGGCCTGACGTAGACGGGTTGCGGGCGGTCGCGGTACTTGCCGTGATTGTCTACCACTTTAATGCGGCGTGGCTTCCGGGGGGTTTTACCGGCGTCGATATCTTTTTCGTCATCTCCGGTTATTTCATCATCGGCATCATCATGCGCGAACTGCGTGATGGAAAGTTTTCTTTGGTGGAGTTTTGGGAACGCCGCGTGAGGCGAATCGCTCCGGCGATGATCGTTGTCTTGGGGGGCGTGACGGTTGCATCGTATTACGTATTGCTCATCCCAAATGACTTCGTAAATTTCGGACATTCTCTCATGGCTCAGAGCGTGTCTGTCTCAAACTGGTGGTTCATGCGAGAGAGCGGTTACTTCGCCGCGCCCGTTGACTCTGTTCCGCTTTTGCATACCTGGACGCTTTCTGTCGAGGAGCAATTTTATATTTTGTTTCCTCTCCTGGCGCTTTTCATCTATCCATACACCAAAAGCAAATTCAGGCTTTTGATGATAGGCATAACCATGGTCTCATTTTTGTACTCAGTCATGCTGGTCAATGTCTCGCCGAGCAACCAATTTTCCATTCCCCTAGTACCGCACCTTTGGGGAAGCGCAAGCAATGGTAGCGCAGGCTTTTATTTCATCGCTTCACGTTTTTGGGAGCTACTGCTTGGCGGCAGTATTGCCGTATACGCAATACACGTCAGTAGTCGCTGGCTGTCCGAATTGCTGGCTTTTGGCGGACTTGGCGCAATCGCCGCCGGATTTCTTTATATAACCAACACTACGCCGTTTCCTGGCATCTTGGCGCTTTTACCGGTTTTGGGGACTGCGGCGCTCATCGTTGGCAACACGCATCATTCCACGATTATGCGCAAGGCGCTCTCTTTCCCCGTCCTCGTCTATATCGGCCTTATATCCTACTCATTGTATTTGTGGCACTGGCCGCTTTTGGTCTTAAGCCGATATCAGCTGAACTCGCAAACCACCCTGAGTACACAAGATCAGGTTTTGTTGTTGATCGCTATTTTTGTTTTGTCAGCCTTGACGTATCATTTCGTGGAAAATCCGATCCGAAAGAAGCGTTTCTTGGCGAATCGGGATCATTTGTTTCTTGTTGCCCTGACGGGCATTGCACTATTGTTTGCTGCGGGTTTTGTGATCTCTGCCGGCAAAGGCTACCCGAGCCGCGTTCCGCTCGAAGCGAGAAACATCGCGCTCACCATGGGAGAAATCAACCCTCGCCAGGCGGAATGCTTTACCAGATCACTGATCGGCGTCCCGAACGACAAACCATGCCTCCTCGGTATGCAGGATCCGGCAAACATCGACTATGTCTTGTGGGGGGACTGCCATGCCAACATTGATATACCGGCTTTCGACGAATTCGGCCGCCGGACCAATCGGACGGGAATATTCTTTGGGTCTTCAGCCTGCCCGCCATTTTTAACCGAAAAGCCGCTTACGAAGGACCCGCGCTGTATAGACGAACTCAAAAAATTTGCTGCGTATATGCAAGCACATCCTACGGCTGAACTATTTATTGCTTCTGAGTGGGAGCGGGCATATAAATACACTAATTACACCGAGGGCAGCAACAATTTCTCGCCTCTGGCGCCCTTGATGCACGAAACGCTCTCGAAACTTCCCAAAGAGACAAAGATCACGATTCTCCTGCGTACTCAAACTTTTCCGGAAACTACCTTCCACGATATGTTCTTCAGATTAGCGAGAGGCGAAAAATTGCCAATGTCGATGCCGCGCCATATATGGGAAAGTTCCCTGGAATCCTTCCATGCGGGCATACGCGAAGTCGCTCCGCACTTCCCCAACGTCCGCGTACTCAATCCTTCCGATACTTTCTGCAGAGGAGACTTCTGCTACATAGCCGATGACAACGGATTCTATTATGCAGACGCCTCTCATCTTTCAGAATACGGAGTCATGCAAAACATCCTGCCGCTTTTGCTTGCCGCGGACTCCTCATCTAGATAGCGCGAGATTGGATACGAAACAGGCCAATTTTTGTGGTATCCGACAATGTACGCCGCAAATTGGACGACAAACGGGGTCAGAACAAACATGGTCAGACCCCGCGAAGCGACAAGAAA
>JAGVDT010000045.1 GCA_020058565.1 Minisyncoccota bacterium
GCGGAGAGGGAGGGATTCGAATCTTACAGATTCGGTACACCCCGGCGATTTTTTCTTCGCCGATGGCTCGAAAAAATATCGGCGGGGTCTTCGAATCCCCCACGCACAGTGCGCAGGCACTGTGCTCCTCTCCGCAGACAAAATATAGCCCCTAAAGGGGCTTATTTTGTACCTGCGGAGAGGGAGGGATTCGAACCCTCGGAACCCTTTTGAGGCTCAACACATTAGCAGTGTGCTGCTTTCGACCACTCAGCCACCTCTCCTTTTTCTAAAAGCGGCGGCAAGGGGTCCGGGAAGACTCTGCCGCGTCTCCTAGTTGCACTACCTTACCATGAGTTAGTCCTAGAATCACGTGACTGAGAAGGTTCCTGACACTTTTCCCCCTCTCACATAATGCCTGGCATCATTACCACCATGACTTAAAAAGCCATCTTCGTATACAGTTCAGGCGAACTTCACTACCAGGTTGACAACATAAGTCATGCGGGTGAGACTGCTATCCCCATGAGGTCGTATGGAATTTACAACAAAGACGTCATAATTTGTATATGAGCAAGCATCGAGAAATTGATATTTCGGAAGAAATAAAGGTAGCAGAAAACGTTGACCTCACTCTAAAAGTTGAAGCCAAATCTTCAACTGGTCCTGAACCTTTGCCTGTCGATATATCAGTGCTTGAAAAGGCACGCGAGCTAATCAGAACGAATCTGCGTCTTATAAAGGAAGAGAAAGACGCGATTCCTGCATAGTGATGGGCTTCCTCGAGAATTAGAAAATAAGAGAATCTTGCTAGACAGCGATTTTTTATCAGTCCTCTCAGAAAATGAGGAGGCTTTTGCTGGTTTTGTTAGTTTGACGCCCAAGAGTTATTTGGTGGTAGATCCGTTTACTCGTTTTGAGTTCCTGCAGACTGTATTTCTCAAAGCAAGAAGAGGAGCGCTCGAAGCATTCCTAAATCTGCCTTATTTTGTCATTGCAGAATCACATCAGGTGGTACTAATGCCTATATTGGAAAATGCACTCAAATTGTCGTGGATATACGCTCATCAAAAATGTACGAGCGCGAGTCCGATTGACCGCATTATGGCAAGTCGTGCGATTTATCAAAAATGCCTCATCATTACGGGCAATCGTAGAGATTTCCCGGGGTGCGCATTTAAATTAGTTGGTGTTATTAATTTTGAAAAGAACAATCCTGCACAAGTACAAGCGTTTTCTGTACTTGAATATGACCAAGTGGCTTATAAACGAGCGGTAACAGATTGGAAAGCCATTGGTGAATAGGACTGCTGTATTCAAACTATATTTTTTACGGTCTATAGCCTAGTAATCTTCCTTCCAAAGAGTAAACTGTTCGGTATGTCAACCGACGATAGCACTATAAAATCTTACAGCGAATACGCCGAGAAATGGGCTACGCATATGCGGAGCGGAAAGAACATCGCTCATGAGTACATGGAAAAGCCTTCGATGTATGCAAGATTGCCAGACTTGAAAGGACGAACCGTGCTTTGTGTCGGTTGTGGTACGGGTGAGGAATGTGCGCATTTGACCTCACTTGGGGCGAAAGTCATGGGCATTGATATTTCAGAAGGCCTTATTGAATACGCCAAGAAAAGCTACCCGAATCTTGAATTTCACGTCATGGATATGGAAAAGCTCGATTTTCCTGATGCTACTTTTGATTTTATATATTCGAGCCTAGTAATGCACTACATAAGCTCATGGGAGAAGACGTTGCAAAATATTCATAGAGCCTTGAAACCTGGCGGCACATTCCTTTTTTCCACTCATCATCCCGTAACATACGGGGCCCAAAGAAGCAGGAGTGAGACTGAGCGTTCTTCTATGCTGGGGTATACAAAGCATTACGATACCCACACAGCCGACGTTGTCGGCGACTATCTTGGTACGAGGAAGATTGATGATGTTTGGTTTGGCGATTTTCCCATTTCCTATATTCATCGCCCAATGCAAGATTTAATGCGCGACATCCTAAGTTCGCCGCTTACACTAGTTGATTTTGAAGAACCAAAGGCTATCGAAAAATGCAAAGACGTTGACCCGAGTTTCTACGAGATACACCAAAAGATTCCACAGTTCATGATTTTTGAACTTAAGAAGAACTAGTTTTTGTACCGCCCTCTGATTTAGTAATCCCAGTGTTCGCGGTGGTTTGCACCTACACCTTCCTTAAACAGAAAACCGACCGTATATTTCAACGGTCGGCATCGCTTTTCGCACGAATCACTTCTTTCGTGCTTGCTTCGCGGCGTTCGCCACATCACGGACTAGCTCAGCAATGATGTTGTAACGGAGCTCTTGGCTTGCGGTCGTGCTACCTTCGACAAGGTCGACCATATCGACGACCATACCCAATATTTCCGCTGCCCTGCCTCGTATTTCACCGACAATGCGGTTTTTTGTATCAGGATCTTTTTCGTCCACCTGGTATTCTTCACCCACCTTTCCCTCGATGCCAAAATTCTCTAGATCTTGGTCATCCATCCAATGAGGCAGTAATTTATCTGGCTCTTTTGTATCGATGATTAGCATCTAGCGGCCTTGCGACATAGCCTGTCCTTTCATTTCCAAAGTCCAAAACTGACTGAAGACTACTGAAATGCCTTACTATCGCAAGTACCCTGCGGATTTATGGTACGATTTCCCCCATGGCATTCCTCATAAAACTCGTGCTCGGGCTGGCAGTCCTCATCCTCGGACTCGCCTTTTTTCAGAATTGGCGGATCGAAAATTCCGAGAACCAGCAGATTTTCGCGCGTAATAGCGCGCCGAATCCTGCGCTCAATGGGTTTTACGAAGGCAAAGTCGGCCTGCCGATCAAATTGACCTGGGTGGGCAAAGATTTTAACTCAGCATCGACGACAGGCAGCAACGTCTTTGATGACGGCAGCCACAAATACCCTTTTACTACCAATGTAGTGACCGTGGGATCGTCGACTGTTTTGAATATCAACTACGATCTTCCGGAAAACCCCTTCTGGGTGCGCATGATCACCGACCAGGTGGTGCAAACTGGTCCCGAGCATTACCTCGGCAAAATTACTCTCCGCCTCATACCAAATGTCCCTCTATCACTAGGATTCTTTAGGCTGCAGAGATAAATTTCAGCCAAAAGTAAATGTATAAATCTGGAAGCCTGGAGAATTGGTGATAAATTCTACAATGTGCTGCCCGTAGTCGGTATCCCCCACTACATGGTAGAGCGTATTGGCGCCTATCTGCAGGTAGCTTTTGCCGTCTTTAAAGATTACATCTATCCCTGCATTGGCTTTTTCCAGAGGTTTCCCGTCGCGCTGCACCTCTACTTCAATGATGTTTTTGTGCGACGAACCCGCGACCAGGTACACATTTTTTGCCTGATAGTTGTAGATGAGGCGGGCGGTTTCATTGAGCGCTGTCTGCGCAAATTCAGACTGAACGTTCCACGACCCGTCTAAGTAAAATGCATTTGGCTCTGCATTTCCTGTGTAGGTAAACATCTTTGATCCGGTTTGGCCTGGTGTACCGTTGCCAAAATTCTCGTTTCTCCAGGCGCCAAAATACGTCTCCGGCGAGCCGACCGCGGTATGGTTGACCGCCACCACACCGCCCGGGGCGGCAATATCTTTCGAAGGCATGGCCCCGCCGAGCCTGTCAGCGCGCTCGGCCAGCGCCGCCTGGATCGCTTTTTCGGTCTCTGCATAGCCGCCTTCCCCAATGTGGTCGTAGACTATGTAGCCGTCTATGTCGATCAAGTATTTGCGCGGCCAGTACGAATTGCCAAACGCATTCCACGTGCCGTACGCGTTATCAAGGACGCTCGGATATTTGAGACCAAAATCACGCACGGCTTTCTCCACATTGGCCTGCACGCGTTCAAACGCAAACTCCGGCGTATGCAGTCCGATTATCTGCAAGCCTTGGTCGCGGTATTTTTCGTCCCATGCCTTGAGGTACGGTATGGTGCGCTGGCAGTTGATGCACGAGTACGTCCAAAAATCTATCAGCACCACTTTTTTTCCCTTAAATTCTCCGATAGTTATAGGGTTGCCGCTGGTGTTTACATAGCCGTCAGGCGAAGTGATCTCGGGAGCTTTTGGGTAGCGTATGGATTTTTGCGCTTCATTTGCGGCTGCTGCAATGCTCGAAGTCGAGGTTAGTGCCGAGGCGTCCGGCCCGAAGCACATGCCGTTTGCACACATGGTCACGTCTTCACCCCGGAGTTCCAAAAGCATTTGTTCTATTTTGGTTATGTCATAAATTCCTGCGTCAAGAAGTTTGATCTGGATCTGCTTGTCCCACCCGGTAATGATAACCAGCCCCACGAAGATGAAGACAACGCCGAGCACCCGCTTGAAGAGTCCGCGCGAGTCCGCAACGACGCCGAGCCGGTCCGCAAGCCGCTGACCAAGAAGCCCCACGAGAAGCAGCATGAGGCACAGGCCTGCCGCATACGCGAGCAGGTATATGACGCCAAGCGTTATGTTCTGCGGCAATACGGTAGCAAGCACGATGAAGTATGTCGGAGAGCAGGTGGAAAATACCGGTCCGAGTGCGGCGCCGATAAGTACGTCCCCCCAGAAACTCTTTTTCTGGTAGCCAACGCCGACGAGCTTGTTCGAGTCCGCGCTGACTCGTGCCAGAAACGGCAGCTTCTCCCAGAGTCCCGGAAACAAAAGGGTTGCTCCGAAAAGGAGCACTATCCCGCCCGAAAGCCACGTCCAGAAATACGGAGGAATCGAGATAAGCGCCGTCGAGGCCTTCAGAAGCAGTGTAAAAGCAATTACAGAAAGCCCGAGCGACCCCACAATAACGAACACCTTCCGCTTGCTCGCTGTTTCGCCCGCGGCACCAAGAGAACCGCCTACGATTACCGGCAAAAGCGGCAGGATGCACGGCGCAAGGACCGTGAGCACTCCGGCGACGAACGAAAGTACGAGTAGGATCATGTTTGTTATTGTATGTTTTGGATGAGCGCAGCTAAAGTGGGCGAAGCGCTCCATTTTGCGATCTGCTTGCCGGATGCGTCTACTTGCACGAACGTATGCTGATACGTGACGCCGTATTTCTGCTTGAGCGCGGTCTCAGTATCGTAGTTTACGTCAAGGATAGTAACGCCGCCCGGGATTGCGGAGAGGTTGTTGCGTATATCGGCATCCACAGCTTTGCAGGTCGGGCACCAGCTGGCGCGGAAAAAGAGAACAACATCGCCAGTGCCAGCCCGTGCGATCTTTTCCGGAGAATACGCTTCGTATGAACCGCTATGAGACATCTCGGCACCGCTTCCTTTTTCCATCATGGCATCGCCCATCATCATGCTGTCGTCTTTTTTCATCATTGAGCCATCCTCTCCCGACATCGCACTATCTTTCTTTTCCATCATCGCGCCATCGGATTCGCCCTCGTTCTTTGGCATCTTGGCGTCGCCTTGCTCGACTGTTCCGACTCCGGGCTGAAGGACCTCAGTAGGAGTTTCAGCAGAGTTCTGTACCTGGGTGCTGCCCGACATGCCAAAAAAGACCGCTCCGCCAGCCAATAGAATTACCAGCACTACACCGACAAGAATAGATTGGGTACTCATGGTACGTATCAAAGATTAGCGTATATGCACATGAGTATGCACCATGCGACATGAATGTAAAGTTTACTTTACATCCACCTGTGGACTAATTTGCCGATTCGCTGTACGAACGCGTCGCGAGCTTCGCGAGAAGCATTGCGCAAAGCGTAAGCGGTATCCAAGGGTCCAGGGAATGCGTGAATCCCTGGTACAGAAGCGCAAACGTAAGGCACGTAATGCCTGCAAGAAAGGCCGCGCGGCCCGCACGCATGCGATGCTGCGTTTCCCGTTCATCTCCCGCCTTTTCAGCCAGGATAAATCCCGCGAAAACAGCGAGGAGCGCTGCCGCAACAGTGAGCGCGGCCATCTGAGCCATGTCCGGCATCCAGTACATGAACGGATCGACAAGCGTAAAAAAGACGACGGCGAGAAGCGCTAATATAGACCACTGTAAAAATGCATTGTTGCTCATATTGAAAATATGTCCTCAATCGGCTGCTTGAAGACTTTAGCTATTTTAAGCGCCAAAAGCACCGAAGGCGTGTAGTTGCCCTTTTCTATGGCGATAACCGTCTGTCGCGATACGTCCAGCTTTTCGGCAAGTTCTTCCTGGGTCCAGCCCTTCGCCATACGCACCTGTTGCACCACATTTCGAACGCTCATTGCGTCACTATAGTTCCCGCATTCGCGATGTCAAAGCAACTTTACTTAGAGAATCTGATGTATCAACCAGGAGAGTACTGACAGGACCAACGCCCCGAGGAGCGCGCCGAGGAAATTGGTGACCGCAAAGCCTGGCACGAGCCATGCCATCATATAGAAAAGGAATGCGTTGATGATGAGCGCAAAGAGGCCAAACGTGAGAATAGTGATCGGCAGCGCAATAACGTTTAAAATCGGCTTGATAACGGTCACGAGTACGGACCACACGAGAGCAGCGAGGAGCACCGTAAGCCAACCACCAGTGACAGAAATCCCAGGGACCAAATACACTGTGAGTATCACCGCAGCTACGGTCCCCAAATATCGCAAAACAAAATGCATACAGTATAGAGTACAGCGTTTAGCGTCTAGCGTCTAGGAAATTTAGCTGAATAGTCTATACGCTGGTTGCTAGTTACTCCCATCCTTTATCATCCTCAGGCTCCTCCGCCATAAGCGGATCGTCTTCTTCGTCTTCATCAATCAGATCAAGTGCCTCGTCGGAAACACCCGCGTCAGCATCTTCTTTTTCTTCTTCATCTCCCTTTTTTTTATCCTCGTCTTTTGCCATAATAAATATTTTTAAACTATCAACACGACTATATTAGCGAGCCGTTACGTAGTAACGCAAGACTCCAAACTGTGAATAACTGAAACCATCGAGAGACGTCGCCGCAAAGCGGCGATCCGACTTTCCGCCTCTGGCGGATAGGAGGAGTTTCACGTACGCACCAACAGGTGCGCACGTCTCGAACGCATAGATTAATCTAGACCATGTCCCGACTTCCCGCATTGAGACAGACATCCATATACAAAATCGCAGCCTGGAAGTCAAATTTTGGAGTGCTTGCAGAAAAAAGTGACAGAGTATACTGCCTGGATGCACCCTGAGGACCCGATATCCAAACACTTCCGTCTCGACGCCAAACACCACGCAGCGCTGAGGCGCTTAGGTGTCCACACGCTACGCGACCTCCTGTATCATTTCCCTGCTCGCTACGAACAAGCAGGGTCAGAAGGAAACGCAGGGTCTCTCGTTCCTGGTACCAAAGTCACGCTCATCGGAAAACTCTCTGGCCTAAAAGCAAAAAAGCTTTGGAAAAGTCGGCGCCCCGCAACCGAAGGCTGGTTTGAGGATTCAAGCGGAAAAGTCAAAGTCATGTGGTTTAACCAGCCGTACATAAAATCGTATGTTAAAGAAGGCGTCGTAATTAAATTGACCGGAACCGTTGGCGGAAAAGCCGGCAGTCCATATATTTCCAATCCCGAGATCGAACAATCCTCTTTCGACGAATCCGTCCGGGGCCTCTTCGCATCTCCTACAAGCTACCAGCTACAAGCTACAAGCTTATTTCCTGTGTACCCGGAAACCGTCGGTGTAACGAGCCGCTGGTTTTACCACGCAGCGCAGAAAGTCTTTGCCGTTGGCGTGCATAAAA
>JAGVDT010000078.1 GCA_020058565.1 Minisyncoccota bacterium
CCGATATGTGTATGTGCCATATCGCCGGAGTATCGGCGCCTCGGCAGGTGGTGCAATTAGCCTGCAAACTTTGGTGCAGTTAGCGTGCTAATTCACCCCCGCTATGTTGACTTCTCCACCTGAATGTAGTGTATTACCAAAAAATCTTTTTTCAAGGTGTCCTACCCGGAGTCGTCGCCTCTGGGATCACGGTGATTTCCTGCCGTGATTGGTCATAACTTTCGATGAGTCACCTGTAAGGCACATATGCCGCTCGCGTCTTCGATTATGAAGACACGTCATGAAATCTTCATAATCCACGAGTACTATGAAACTGTGCGATTATTGGGTTATAGGGTTAGCATATACATATGAAAATACTTCTCGTAGAAGACGAAGAAAAATTGGCAAGTGCCCTGTCAAAGGGCCTGACGCATGAAGGCTACGCAGTAGACACCATCGGGGATGGCAAAAAAGCTCTGACCCGAATATCGCTCCACAGGAACGACTACGATCTCATCATCCTCGACCTCATGCTCCCCTCTATGGACGGCCATGAAATCTGCAAACAGGTCCGCGCATGGAACATCACCATCCCGATCCTGGTCTTGACCGCACGAGCAGAGACCGACACTAAAGTCGAGCTTCTGCTTTCGGGCGCTGACGACTACCTGGTCAAGCCATTTTCTTTTGCCGAACTTACCGCACGCGTACGCGCGCTGATGCGCCGACCTACCGAAAGCCTGCCAGAGACACTCAAGATCGGAGATTTGGAATTAAATTCTACCGAGCGCCGCGTCATACGCGCCGGAGAAGAAATTCCGCTTACCTTGAAAGAATTTGGCCTTCTGGAATACTTTATGCGGCACCCGAACCAAGTCATTAACCGGGAAGATCTCTTGAGTCATCTATGGGACTTCAATTACTCAGGGTTCAGTAATGTCGTAGACGTACATGTCAAAAATCTCCGAAGAAAGCTCGGTGAACACAACCCTGGCGCGGTACTTGAAACGGTTCGCGGTATCGGTTACCGCATGGCTGCGTAAATACCAGGACGATCCATTCTTTAGAACAGAAGTAAACGCAATCACGCTCCAGATAGCGTTTGCGGCCTTTATGGTGGCGGTAGTGGGAGCCTCTTTTAGCTTCAACACCAGAGGCGTCTCTACCGCTATCGTAGCGGGTATCCGCGAAGGACTCACGACCACCACTCCGGCTCTGGTCGCGCCGGAAATAGTGGATGAGGTGCAGAATATCCGCACCCAGAATTTCTTGGTCGTTCTCGGGCTCATAACCTTTGCGACCGCAATTTTCGGGTACATCATTGCGCGCATTACGCTCGCGCCCGCCCGAAATGCCCTTTCATCGCAAAAGCAATTCATCGGCAACATAGCGCACGAGCTGCGCACGCCTTTAGCAATAATCAAGACGAACACCGAAATCGGGCTGCTGGAAAACAAGCTCAATGCCGACATGAAGCAAATGATGAACTCTAATATTGAGGAACTCGACCGCATATCAGAAATCATCAACAACCTGCTCACGCTCTCGGCGCTCATAAATCCCGACAAAATGGTGTTTCGCCCGATGGACCTATCGGCACTTGCCGTCGAGGTAGTGGAAAAATACCGCCGGCTTGCGGAAGTCTCGGAACATCAGCTGACCGTTCACCACGCTACACCTACCTGGATGAACGGAAACTCTACCGCGCTCACCCAGGTCATCGGCAACCTTTTGAAAAACGCCATCAACTACACGCCGCCAAAAGGCTCTATCACCCTCGCGGTTTCCAAAAGCCCGTATGGCGAGATAGAGCTCTACGTGCGCGACACCGGAATAGGCATTGCAAGAAAAGACTTAGATCGCATTTTCGAGCCGTTTTATCGGGCCGAACAAAGCCGTACACGCTCGAAAGGCGGCTCTGGCCTCGGCCTTTCTATCACCGCGGAAATGGTGCGCCTCCACGGCGGCAGGATTTCGATACGATCCACCCAGGGGCGCGGCACTACCGTGATGGTGCAATTCCCTGCCATGGAACGGCCACCACAAGGCACGTCAATATCAAAAACAGTGCCTACACGCGTTTGAACTTGCATATCTGCCAATACGGCGTACGGTTTGAGGGCAAGCTACTAAATTTTCACACTCAACACAGAGGGGTCTGCGATGCGAAAAATGGTGCTTGTAGGCGTATTATGCTTTGCACAGGTGGTGCAGACACTTGCACATTCTTGGTACCCGGCAGCATGCTGCAGCGGACAAGATTGTAAACCCATCCGGCAACTTCTCGTACAGCCGAATGGAGATTGGATTCTGTATATCCAACTCACCGAGTCCTCAGGACTCGTCCCAGTAATGGTTCCCAAAGATCATCCAAAACAACCGTCCTTGGATTCACACATCCATGTATGTGTTGGGTTAGGAAGCGATGATAAGCTGTTTGTCCGCTGTGTCTTTGTGCCAGGCGACGCCTGACAAGGCTTATCGGGCCGCGTCATCACGATGCGGCCCGACTCATTTGGTGCTTCTTCACCAAAACGTTAGACTAGAACGATTATCGCTAAACAAACTTCATGGAAACTAACCTCTACACCGCTACGATCATCCCAATGATGCGCTCGCTCGAAAACCTTTCTAAAATTTTGACCAAGGCCGAGGAATTTGCTGATAGCAGGAAAACGGAGCGACATGATTTTAGGGAAGCACTTCTCAACGACAGACTCGTCTTTGACCAATTCCCTCTCGTACGCCAGGTCCAAATCGCCTGCGACAACGGCAAAGCCGCTGCAGCTCGCCTTTCGGGCGCAGAGCCGCCTTCTATGGAAGACACCGAAAAAACCTTCGCAGAATTGCAGGCCCGCATAGTGAAAACTCTAGAGTACATGCGCACCGTGACGCCCGAGAGCATTGTCGGGCGCGACGAAGAGATCGTGCCAACAGCAAATCTGAAGAGGCGTTATGGCGTCGATACTCTCAATGGCCACGAATACGCTTCTCGTTACATACTTCCCAACTTTTACTTCCACGTAGCCACGGCCTACGGCATCCTCCGCAAAAACGGCGTCCCGCTCGGCAAAGCCGACTACCTCGGATCACTTACGTAATCATGGCAACACTTAAGCGTACAATGTTTCGCGAATATGATATCCGGGGCAGGGAGACTGAGGACGAGCTCAATGATGAATCGATATATCTGATCGCACGAGGATTCGGTAAGCAGCTTCGAGGCGCGGGTGTTACCGAAGCCATCGTCGGGCATGATGCACGTGGAACATCAGAGAGCTTCCATGTGCAGGCGCGCAAGGCTCTTTTGGAGTCTGGAGTAGATGTAATCGACATCGGTACGGTCACGACGCCGATGTCGTACTGGGCGCAATTTGCATTCAAAACCAAAGGCCTGTGCATGATAACCGCTAGCCACAACCCCGCAGGCTGGAACGGCCTCAAGCTCGGCATGAATCTTTCGAGCACGCTTGGACCCAAAGAGATACAAAATCTCTACGCAATCATTGAAAAAGAAGCTTGGGCGAGCGGCGAAGGAAAAGTCCGCACCGAAGACATTAAAGACCGCTACATCCAAGACATAATCAATCGCGCCAAATTTGTAAAGAAACTTAAGGTGCTCATAAACACCGGCAACGGCACTTCGGGTCTTTTTGCGCCAGAGCTTTTCCGACGCACCGGGATGGTCGAAGTAGTCGAGCATTTCACCAATGTAGACCCCACCTACCCCAACTACACGGCAAACCCCGACGGCGAAAAAATGATGCAAGATACCGGCGCGCAGACAGTGAAAAACGGCTGCGACTTAGGACTCGCCTTTGACGGCGACGGCGACAGGCTCGGCGTCGTCGACGAGAAAGGCCAGATAGTCTGGCCGGATAGATACATGATGCTTCTTTCGCGGCTCGTGTTGCAGAAAAATCCTGGAGCCAAGATCGTCTTTGACGTAAAAGTGTCCGAAGCGCTTCCCGAAGACATCAAAGCGCACGGTGGTAAACCTATCATGTGGATCACCGGCCACTCGTATATAAAAGCCAAGCTCGCAGAGGAAAACGCCGCGCTTGCAGGAGAAATGAGCGGGCATATTTTCTTCGCCGACGACTACTATGGATTCGACGATGCCTTTTTTGCAGGACTAAAGCTTCTGGAATATGTGTCCGCACAATCCAAACCACTATCAGAGCTTATCGCCGAGACACCGTACTACGTATCTACCCCGACCATACAAGTCCAGGTGACGGATGAGGGTAAATATAAAATTGTCGAAGACTTGGTTGAAGATTTCAAATCCGAAGGCGCTAAAATGGTCACCGTAAACGGCGCTCGAGTCTACATAGGAGACGGCTGGGGTTTAGTGCGCGCATCGTCCAACACCCCATCGCTGGTGCTTCGCTTTGAAGCCAAAACACAAGAAGGTCTGGAAAAGATTCAAAACATTTTCAAATCAAAACTAGAAAAACACGGCATAACTGCCAAATGGGATTCTTCGGGACACTAGCTACACAAATCTGGCGACGCGTCGGCGTCGCCAGATCAATTCAATCATTCAAAACAACAATGCTTCTGCTCGCTAGCCGAGCGGAGCTTCCCTGAGCCGCGCGTCGACCGCGACGTCGAGATGCTGCGTCGTGCCCATTTTCGCGTCCTTGGTCCCGCGCGCTGCTTGGAGCGTGCTCCACGGAAGCGGTGCGTGCACTCTCGGACCCTTTGTCATCGTAGCCATGCAAAAACTCCTTGGCTTCAAACTCGTTGCAAATCGACCCTCTGGCCGAGCCCAATGAACGAGCACATTGGTCTAAGTGAATCATTAAAAATTGCGGCCAGGCTGTCAAGCCTGGCCGCACGGACATCTAACGTCGAAC
>JAGVDT010000116.1 GCA_020058565.1 Minisyncoccota bacterium
AGCCGTAGCGCCCTGCCATTGGGGTTCGAAAGATTGCCATCACCAAGAGCCACTCCAATTATGTACGCCCACGACCCACGTTTCGTCATGTGGGCGAGGGGGGACTCGAACCCCCACGAGCTTGCGCTCACGCGATTTTGAGTCGCGGTCGTCTACCATTCCGGCACTCGCCCTTGCGGCTGATTGTACGATTTTTTGCCTCTAAAAACAAATAAGCACGCGTGATATAATTCCGCCATGTCCGACAAACATCGCAACATTTCAAACTCAATTTTCTGGGTGGAAGTCGACCGCATCAAACCAAACCCCTTCCAGCCACGTAAAGTCTTTGACGAGGCCGCGCTGGTATCCCTGGCAGAAAGCATCCGCCAATATGGCGTCTTGCAGCCGCTTACGGTGACCCGCAAAGAGACAGAAGTCCCCGAAGAAGGCATTCGCGTCGAATACGAGCTTATCGCGGGCGAGCGCCGCCTGAGGGCCGCCAAGATCGCCGGCATCCGCGAAGTGCCGGTAGTCATTCGCACGAGCGAAGACAGCGACCGAATGAAGCTCGAGCTCGCGATTATAGAAAATCTACAACGCGAAGACCTTAATGCCGTAGATCGCGCGCTCGCTTTCCAGCAGCTGGTTACGCAATTCAAACTGACACATGCCGAAGTGGGCAAGCGCGTAGGCAAAAGCCGCGAGTATGTCTCCAACTCTCTGCGCATTTTGATGCTTCCGCAAGTAATGCAGGAGGCCTTGCGAGCAGGCGATATTTCAGAAGGCCATACGAGGCCGCTCCTAATGCTTATAGACCGTGAAGCCGAGCAGAAGACTCTCTTCAAAGACATTGTCGACAAGAAACTCACCGTGCGCGATACGGAGTCTTTGGCGCGGCGCATTGCCGTAGACAAATCCCGCAAAGGCGACCTTACGCCAGAGCTCCTGATGCTCGAGCGCGAGCTCACCGACGCTTTGGGGACCAGGGTGAGCATCGAAAAAAAAAGAGCAAGGCGGCAAACTTTTGATAGATTTTTTCTCGGCGGAAGACTTGGCAAACATCCGCAAACTTTTGGCGCAGTCACAAATGCCAGAGAAACAGTTTCTCCAGCCCGGAGAAACAGTTTCTCCAGAGGTAACACCTGAAATGCGAGAGGAAGAAAAAAGACTAAAAAGCACCGAAGATGATCTTTACTCGATCTCGAACTTTAGCGTCTAGCGCTACTTTTTCTCTTGCTCGCCGAGGGCGGCACGGATGTGCTTTTTGGCCATGTTGGTCTTTGCGATATCGTGCCATTTGCGGGAGGGTTTGGCCGAAGGCTTGGTGATAATCTCCACCATGTCGCCGTTTCTCAGTGTCGACTCCAGCGAGACCATTTTACCGTTTACGCGTGCACCAGACATTTTGTTGCCGACGTCTGAGTGTACCGCGTAGGCAAAGTCTATCGGCGTTGCGCCAAGCGGCAGGTCGATAACATCGCTTTTTGGCGTAAAGACGAATACGCGATGGCTGAAAAAATCCGACTTAAGCCGGTCAAGATACTCTTCGGATTGCTCGACGTGCGTATGTGCCTGCGCGAGCTCTTTGACCCAGTCGGGTACTGCGCCCTTGAGCTCTTCGGTTTGTTCAGAAGATTCGCTCATTCTGAGGCGCGGGAAGAATTGTCTGATCCATTCTAGTCCACCTCTGCTCTGCGGTGTCTGAGATTCTTTGTAGCCCAAATGCGATGCAATACCGTACAGCGCTTCGCGATGCATGGCTTCGGTCCGTAACTGCATCTCCAAAGCACCCCCGTCGCCCGTGTACACGGTCGTGTGTATGCTTTGATAGCCGTTTGGTTTGGGAAAAGCAATATAATCCTTGATCTTTCCTGGGACTGGCCGCCAGTGCGCATGAATGACGCCGAGCGCAGCGTAACAATCCGCTACCGAAGGAAAAATAACGCGCAATGCCCGGATGTCGTAAATTTTATCAATGTCCCAGTTCTTGCGTTCGAGCTTGCGATACAGGCTGTACATTCCCTTTATCCGGCCCTCGGTTCTGAAATTCCTTATGCCTGCATCCGCAAGCTCGCGCTTGAGGTCTTTTTCAACTTTTTCAAGGCGTCTGTCGTTTTCGCTATGTCTGTCTTTCAGGAGCTCGCGCGTTTTTTCGTATTCTTTGCTGTGAGCCCAGGGAAAAGCCGCGTCTTCGAGTTCTTGCTTTACGACACTCATACCGAGTCTGTCGGCGATCGGCGCGTAGATTTCCAGTGTCTCTAGCGCTATGCGTTCGCGTTTGTCGGGCCGAGGCACGTGCTCAAGCGTTTTTGCGTTGTGCAATCTATCCATGAGTTTGATGATCAGCACACGGATGTCCTTGGCCGTTGCGGCAAAAAGTTTGCGAAGGCTTTCGGTGTGCCGCTCGAGTCCGCGGTAGCGAAGCGCGCCGAGTTTGGTGACACCTTGCACTAGGGTCAATACCTCAATCCCAAAATCGTTCTCAACGGTCGCCGGCTGCACGCCGGCGTCTTCGATTGTGTCGTGGAGGAGTCCTGCAGCGATGGTCTGCGGGTCCATGCCAATAGTGGCCAACAGAAAGCCCACTTCCGCCGGGTGCGAAAAGTATAGATCGCCAGAATACCTGCGCTGCTGGCCGTGCGATTTCTCAGAAAAAACATAGGCGCGGCTCACGAGGTCGACACTCGCGCTGTCTTTTGCGGCCATCTCAGAAAGAATCTCGGAGACCGGTCGTATAGGAGCCATATCGAATTATGGTACATCCACATGGGCGAATTGTCATGAGGTTGTTGGCGTTGTACAGTATGGACGTTAGCGATAGAGGGAAAAGCGATGAATACGCATCAGGCAGATTCACTTCCTGTCACGGTGGAAAAACCGAAATCTTGTGCGAGGTGCGGACACAATCACTACTGCGTGGGCCCGTTTTGTGTTAACTGCAAGTCCAAGTCGGTACAAGTACCAGCCGATATTCACGTCGGACCTGCCAGAACCGCGACGTGGCGCATCGACAAATAGCAGGTCGCTGACAACTTACAGGGCTGCCATCGAGAGATGCGCAGCCCTACTTCTTTTTACCGTCGTCGAGTTTATGCGGATTATGGTTCGGGCAAGTCTTATTAGAGCAGCGATCCGGAATAGTCTTGGTTCCTTGCATCATCAGGTTGCCGCATTCAGAGCAGATTGCTCCAGTCGGACGGGATTTGATGATGTATTTGCAGTCAGGATAATTCGAGCATGAGAAAAATGGTCCGAAGCGCCCGCGTCTCTCCAACATCTCTCCGTTCTCGCGGTTTTCTTTAGGGCAAATGGGGCACATTACGCCGGTCTTTGCGCGTGCTTCGGCTTCGGGGTCTTTGCGCACGAATTTGCACTTAGGATAGTTAGAGCACGC
>JAGVDT010000060.1 GCA_020058565.1 Minisyncoccota bacterium
CGCATGCGTCTCGGGAAGGGCGTTTTGGATGCCGAAGGCAACGCGCCCCCGATACCCGGAGCGCAGCTGTCTGAGGAAAATGGCAGGTGGCGCGACGACAACCTGGACATTTTTGGCTTTGTCGGCCGCTTTTTTTGTGGCCTCGAAAAGCAGCTTTGCCTCGCGAAACGTCGCGGGGTTCATTTTCCAGTTAGCAATCAGGGTCGATTTCATCCGACACTTTCTACGCCGTTAATCAGGACATTACTTTGGCGAATCGGGAACGAAGCAGTATGTGCTGCGGCATATTTCTGTTCGGAAGCTGACGGATTCATGCCGCGGATTGTAGCATGGGAATCTCAACAGTTGTGTCCCTGGTTCGATTGCTTTTTAGTCGTATTATTGCGTTATGAGCAAAGAAAGAGACCTCAGGGGAGCATCCTCCATAACTGACGACCTGGACGCTGCGACATTGGCGCGAGTCGATGGCGTCATCGACTCCATAACCAGAATCTTTAGAGACATGGAAAAAGATGTCTCTAATGACGATATTGAACAGATAGATAGGCTTGTCAACAAATCCAAATCCTCGGAAGAGATTATGGCGGACATTTCGTATATAAAAATCCGCAACCATTTTTTGCAGCTAGCTGCAAGATCGGAAGAAATGATGACGAGCCTCCTGCGCGAGACTTTAAAAAAAGAGCCTCATGGACTAAACGTCGAAGAATTCATGGAAAAAATTGAACAAGGCAATACACAAATGCTCGTTCAGGGCGCAGTCGACACTGCGCTTATCAATAATATGATTTTGCTTGCCACGCGAAACTTCATCCGCGTCGGTAATCGCGTGTCGAAGGAGGTCATGGACACAATATGGAGCATCGCTGAAGCGAGGCTCATGGAGGAAATCCCTTCACAGCAAGATACTACGCCTGATCAGGCAGAGGGCGAGGAGGACAACGAACCTGACATGCGCAGGGCTGCCGTACAAGCCATTCACAGACGGCTACGCGCCACTTTCAGAAACTGGGAGCGAGGTTTTTCTGCAAAAGCCATCAGACAACCTTCCGGAAAATAAACTCATTGCAGCATGCTAGAATTTACCTACGAAGGCGTGTGGAAAAATTCAGCGCACAAAGCGGGTTTACGTTGATCGAAGTGGTGATAACCATATTTCTGGTCGTATTGATGCTCGTATTTTTTCAGGTGGCGGCATCTACTATGCGCCTTGCAACGATTGCACAGCAGAAAGAGAGAGTATCCAGGGTAATTGGCCAGAAAATCGAAACTCTGCGCGCCGCTGGCTATGATGGCGTGGGTTCAAGCGGAACATTTACCGACCCTCAGTTAAACAACCTCCAAAACGTAAGCGCCTCGACAACCATTTCTGACTACAACGCGGAGATCAAGCAGGTGACGGTCGGCGTTTCGTGGCTCGGTGCCGGCAGCACGACTAGATATCTGGGAGCAACGACACTACTAGTTAATTCGGGAGGGCTATGAAGAGACAGCTTCGAGCTGCGAGCGACAAGCTGCGAGAAAAATACCGATTCTTTTCTTTTCTGATGCCAGCAAGTTTATGTCTGGAAGCTCGCCGCTCGAAGCTCGCCGCTATTCGCGGTTTCAGCGCGATAGAGGTACTTATCGTGATCGCGGTTTCATCGCTGATCATGCTCGCCCTTTCCAATATCTTTGTCACCTACTATGACTCGTATGCGTATCAGAATGCATACATAAACACTTCGGTATCCGCGACGACGTTTTTAAACGACATGAACGATCTATCGCTCCAGGCCAGCGAGATCGTTTCTTCACATGCGTTTGCCGGGGTCACGTACACTACCGGATCTACGACGGTCGTGTTCGAGATTCCGTCAGTCAATAGTTCCGGGGAGATTCTGGCCAACACGTCCGACTACGCCGTTTTATTTTCAAGCACAACCAAGCTGTATCGAATCATGGACGCAGACGCCTCCAGCGCCAGGCTTGATGGCACCAAACAATTCACTGACGTGCTGCAAAACCTTACGCTTACCTACAACAACCCGACACCCTCCTCTGCATCGAACATTGTTGTCAACGTATTGACGCAGAGTACCGCCAAAGGAAAGACAGCGACCACGCACCTGATGCAGACCGTGTATTTGCGCAATAAAGAGTGAGATATCGCGCTCGATTTCACTATGGCGCACTATGCAGGAAACACCGTAGCATCGAGAACATCAGGTGAATGCGGAGAGTTTGAGGAAAAGTGCGTGAGTGCGCGAAAAACCGTGCGAGAATTAACCTAAGGATATGGATTTGCGAAATTCGGCGTTGATCACGTTTGTACGGACACTCGGAAATACTTCCGGCGGAGGATACGTGCTTTTATCCGCATTGGTCATCACCGGGATACTTTTTGTGGTCTCGGCAGGGCTTATTAATTATTCGAATTCGTACTCCAAGCTTGAAAATCTTACGGTTGCCGAGGGGCAAGCCCTGCAGCTTGCCGAAGCAGGAATCGATAAAGCCGTCTACGAGCTCAACGAATCTTCCCTGTACTCCGGAGAAACACTCACCCTCCCAGGCGGACAAGTGGTAATATCCGTTTCAAACTCCGGAGCCAGCGACAAGCGCATCACGGCGACTGGCTACGTCCCAAATAGCACTAGCCCTGCCGCCACGCGCGCCGTGAAAGCCACGGCCACCATCGGCAATACCTCGATCGCATTTCACTATGGCGTACAAGTAGGTGAAGGCGGGTTCGTCATGGACGGCGGCTCCATCGTAAACGGCAGCATTTACTCCAATGGAAACATTCACGCGACCAACGGCGTTGAAATTACCGGAGGGGCTATCGCCGCTAACCCGGCGTCTACATCTACCGATCAGGCAAACGATACACCCATTCCTATTTCCTCCTGCACCGGCTCCACGTGTGTTGACTTCGGCACTACCAATGGCACACAAGACTTCGCTCAAAGTTTCCAAATCTCGGATGCCGAGCGCATGAACAGCGTGGAATTCTACATCAAGAAAACGTCTACGCCGGGCAACCTTACCGTGCGTATCGTCAACGATAATGCCGGCTCTCCCGGCACGGACACGATCATGTCAGCGACACTCAACGCGTCGCTCGTCACTACCAGTTTCAACTGGGTACGAGTTACCCTGCCTACGACGCCTTTGCTGGATCCGGGACAAACGTATTGGATAGTGCTTGACGGCAGCTCCAACGCGACGCGCTACTACACCATCGGCGCTAATTCGAGCTATGGCAACGGCAGTGGAAAGATTGGACGGTATTCATCGACATGGTCAGACACTTCCCCGTCAGGGCTCGACGGATATTTCCGAATCTACCTCGGCGGAGGCAGCTCGTACATCGGCGGCGATAACGGCGCTTGGGGGGCCTACGTCGGCACAACCGGCTCTGACAACGCGTGGGCCTATGAAGTGAAAGGTGTTACGGTTAGCGGAGCCAATCAGTGCCAAATAGGCACCGGTAACAACAAAGCCTGCGACACCAGCCAAGGTATCCCTCCTGCCGCCGCCATGCCCATATCTGACGGCAATATTCAGGACTGGAAGGATGATGCTGCGGCTGGCACTGTGACCACGGGAAACGTAACGGTGGGTTGGGCAGGCTCCACTCGCGGACCGGAGAAAATTGTCGGAAATTTGACGGTAAATGGCGGCGGCATACTGACGCTTACGGGAACACTGTGGGTAACGGGCTCAGTGACGGTGACTGGTGGCGGGCAGGTAAAACTGAGCTCTACCTATGCCTCTAATCAGGGTGCCCTTATTGCAGATGGGCCCGTTACCATAAACGGCGGTGCCTCATTTTCTGGATCCGGCTCACCGGGAAGCTATCCGTTTCTGATAACAACGAGTTCGTGTCCGGCAGACCCAGGGTGCAGTGGCGCCTATGCAATAGACGAAAGCGGCGGCGCTGGGACGGTAGCCCTGGTCGCCCAGAACGGCACCGTCAGAATATCGGGCGGTAGCAATCTCAAGGCCGTAACTGCGCGGCAAATATATATGACTGGCGGCGCCTCGCTCACCTACGATAGCGGCCTCATCAATGCGAATTTCTATTCAGGCCCAGGCGGCTCATACAATCTGGTACCGGGTACGTATGTGATATCGCAGTAAGCTGGGTGCTAGTCCGCCAGCTGGCGGATAATTTTTAGCTTCTAGCTTCAAGTCAAAAGCTGGAATCGTATTCTGAATTTTAAGCTAGAATCTAGCACCTATGGCCTAGAAGCTGATTTATATGTGTTGCGATATGCCGTAAATAGGCATGATCATCGATATCGCGAAAAATCCGACCATGCCGCCGATCAAGAGCATCAAGACCGGCTCGATAATCGTGGACATGTCTTTGGTTTTGCGATCAACTTCGCTTTCGTAGTACTGCGCCATGCGTTTGAGCATATCTGGCGTCTGTCCGGTTTCTTCACCTACCGACATCATTTCGCCGACAAACGGCGGATAGAGGTCTTCCCGACGCGTAAATGTCTTTGACAACGGGTCACCATCCCCGACTGATTTGCGCGCCTCGGCAATAACCTCCTTGAAATACGAATTTTGCACGACATCTTCCGCGATTTCGAGCGCTGGCAAGATACCCACACCGGACGAGAGGAGCGAAGCAAGCGTTCGTGATGTACGTGCAGCATTTACTTCGCGTACCATCTCGCCCACCACCGGCATGCGCAAAAAAGCGAAATCCTTGAATCGTTTTCCTTGTTTAGTGCGAAAATACGAAGTGATCAATAAACCGCCAACCACAATGCCGCCAAATGCGACGATGGTGTTGTTGACGAGGAAATCGCTTATCCAAAGTATGACTTTCGTGGCAAACGGAAGCTCTGAGCCCATTTCCTCAAAAGTCTGCGCAAGCGTCGGCACCACATAGATCATCATGAGTATGCCGATCCCAATGATCGCAAAAAGGATTATTGCGGGGTAGATCATCGCGCCGCGAATCTTTTTCTTGAGATCAGAAGCGTGCTCCATCTGCTCCGAAGCTACGACAAGCGAGCTGGAGAGGTCGCCGCCCTCTTCCCCGGCGCGTACCATGGCAACGGTCAACCGCGGAAAAATGCTCGGGAATTTCCCGAGCGATTCATGGAGCGTTGTGCCGTGCCGGACGTCACTCGATATCTCTGAAATAGCCTGCACGAGGTGCGAGTCTTTTGTCTGGCGTTCTATCACGGCAAGCGCGCGCGAAAGCGGCAGTCCGGCGCCGAGCATGACACCAAGATTGCGCGCAAAAAGGATTTTTTGCTGCTCCGGCACAGTCGTAAGCTTGCCGAGCCAGTACATCGGATTGAAAGTATTCTGAGACTTATCTACCTGGAGCGAAAGCAGATGCCCGCCTTCGCGGCGTATGATGTTGTAAAGCTCAAAACGATCTTGCGCTACGGCAACGCCTTTATATACCTCGCCGTCGTTCTTCTGCGCCGTGTAGGTAAACCGAGCCACGAGAATCAGTATACAGTATTCTGTATTCCGTATACTGCAAATAGCAAAACTTATTTTCCTGGCGCGGTACGTATTAACCCTGAAATCAACTGCGCGGATGATTCAGCTTTCTGCTCAAGTAGCACATATTCAGCTTCGGAGATATATTTCGAATCCCTAGCGATAACTATTTGACTCCGCAACTCAGAACCGGATGCCAGTGCAATCGTATAAAAGTTAATTTTGTCTTTCCGAGAATTCCGGACGAAACCTTCGGCAATATTCGAAGTAATCGAGACGGCAGCGCGACGAAGTTGGCTTGTAAGTCCAAAAAGTTCATCACGCGGAAAAGCACGTGTTGTGCGGTATGTCTCGAGTACCAACTGATGAGAGACTTTCCACGCTGTTAAATCATTAAAACGCTGGATCATAGCGGACCCGCAGTATACAGAATACGGTATACAGAATACAAGTTGACCTATCCGCTACAAATACGCCATACATGATACGCCTTTAGAATATGTGCGAATATCCGTTTGAGTTGTTGTTATTGACGATGCGGTTGAAATTCATGTTGTCGTTCGTGTTCATTGTATAAAGATACGGATACTGGTACTGCGGATAGTGGTATGTCGGCTGCGAATAATGGTACGCGGGCTGGTACGAATGCTGCGGATAGGTATACGAAGGATAGTAGTAATGCTGCTGCAGCTGATTGTATGGAGAATAGTATGGGCACGGGCCGTACGCGTACACGCCGTTACCCGAGTCGCATACATTTACCTGGCCTGAGTACACAGGGTATTGCGGCGCGTATCCGCTGAACGAAGGGTAGCCGTACGCTGAAGTGTAGCCATATCCGTAGTCATATCCGTAGGCTGGCATGTACCCATACGCATAGGCAAAGGCTGCCCCGGGCGTAGCAAAAAAGATAACCCCCATAAGCGCACTGATAGTCTTTTTCATCGCGAGAGCCTACCTTAAAGTCGCCCTAGAATCAATGAAGCACATGAGAGGGCGTATAGCGTATTTCGTATAGGGTATAGCGTATAAAACTCCCGAACTGCTACCGCATTTATGCGCTATACGACATACGCTATACGAGATACGAATCCTTCTATTCCGTGATTACACGCAGGACTTCTTCTATGGTGGTTAGCCCCTGAGCGGCCTTGAAAATGCCATCTTCGGACATAGTGAGCATCCCCTCTTCCCTGGCCTGCTTTTCAATCTCGGAGTCGGTCGAATTTTTCATCATCAACTCTTTGATCGTACTGGTGACGGAGAGAACCTCATAGATACCGACGCGCCCGCTGAAGCCGGTTGTTGATTTGGCAGAAGCCTCGGGATGAAAAAAAGCAATATCCTTCCAGGTAGAATCTTTTGCAACGACTTTTTCTTCTTTGAGGGCGCGCAACACTGTGCCCGCGTCCACGATGCGTTCGAGCTGCGCCTGTTCGTCGCGCGACAAATTGTATTTGTCTTTATCCGCCGTGAGCTTTCGTACCAGTCGCTGTCCGACGATCACGCGCAACGTCGACGCCAGGAGAAACGGCTCAATCCCCATGTCCAACAAGCGCGGGATAGCTCCGGCTGCCGTGTTGGTGTGAAGCGTCGAGAGCACCAAGTGGCCGGTAAGTGCGGCGTTTATCGCAAGCGAGGCCGTTTCCTTGTCTCGGATTTCGCCCACCATGATGATGTCCGGGTCTTGGCGCACCAGCGAGCGCATGCCGGAAGCAAACGTAAAACCAATATCGGGACGCACTTGCGTCTGATTGACGCGCGCCATCTGAAATTCGATAGGGTCCTCTATCGTGGATATGTTTACGTCCGGCGTATTTACGATGTCGAGAAGCGTATAGAGCGTTGTGGATTTTCCGGCTCCAGTCGGACCGCAGCTCAGGATCATACCTGTCGTTTTTCTGGTGGCTTCGTGTATGCGGTCAAGCCCGGTTCCGTGAAAACCGATCGATTCGAGCGTAAACCCTGAGATGTTGTCGCGCAGGAGCCTCATGACGATTTTTTCGCCGAAATACGTCGGCAGTATCGAGACGCGGAACGAAACTTTTTCTCCCGCGCCTTCGGCGGTGAAGCGTCCGTCCTGCGGCAAACGGTGCTCGTCGAGCCGCATGCCCGAGAGGACTTTGATGCGAGCGGTTACTGCCGCCGCGGCGTTTTTCGGAAGCTCCATAGCATCGTGCAAAATGCCATCGATGCGATAGCGGATCAAAAGCGCCGCCTCCATGGGTTCGATGTGAATATCGGAAGCGCTCTGTGCCGTGGCGTGGCGCAAAAGCGTATCCACGATTCGCACTGCCGATGTGCCTTCCGCCACTTTTTGCAGATCTTCAGCCGAACCATCGCCGGCAGAAAGCGCCTCAGTTTCACGCTTGATGACGTCGCCCAGGTTGTCTCTGAGACTCATCTGGTACTGCTTTAGTGCGGCCTTGATCGAAGCGACATCGGTGAGGCGCGGCAGTACTTTCAGGTGCGTTTTTTTCTTGATGAAGTCGATCGCGGCCAAGTCATCGGTATCGAGCATCGCGATCTCCAGCTCATTGCCTTTGTGGGAATAGGCGATTATGTTGTTGCGGCGAGCTACCGGTTCAGGAATCAGAGATAATGTTTGGAATTCTATGGATGTGCCCACTAGAGAAACAAACGGGATGCCCAAGATGTAAGCATACGTGCGACGCAGTTCATCTTCGCCTATCGAATTGTGTGCCGTGAGTATTTCCCCCACGCTTTTGTTGGATTCTTTGGCTTCTTTTTCGGCAGCATCGAAGTCTTTCTGAGACACAAGCCCGGCGTCAGAAAGAAATGTTTTTAGTTGTGAGTCGGCGATGTACATGGGTAGCTTCGAGGTGCGAGGTGCGAGCTTCCAGCTTTCAGAAACTCAACACGTAAAGAAATTATACCAGCAAAATTTTGACAATATTCACATGGTGAAGCAGAGTGTTTGCTGCGTTATAGATTGGAGGCTCAAATGAGCAGCGAAGAGGCAAAACCCGATTCGGAGCGCAAGTGGTTAGAGCTGGCCGAAGCGAAGATCGTGGAGCTTGAGGAATTTATCGCGGAATACAGAAAGATGACGCGCGGGCTGGATTTTCTGACGCAAAAAGATGGAAAATCAGATTCTCCGCCGATCAAAATGAGAATCGCAAACGGCAAACTGGACCTAGTTGCGGAATTTAACTTGTTCACCTTCAGCCTATCGATCAAAAATTAGAGCAGGGATAAGACTTGCCGGCGGACCTGAAGGAGTCGCCGGCATTTTTTAACCTTTTCCGAGTATTGCACCTAAATTAGTCCACAATATATAAAGACTGGCTTCCAGGGCCCTTCTTTAGGTATAAATCCCGTCCATGCCAGGGGGTCATATACGGGGACCTGTAATACGCTGTTTGGTCAGTGGAGCTATCGCTACCCTCATATTTATCCACGCCCACCCCACCTACGCCGCCAAC